>JABDLW010000896.1 GCA_013001805.1 Saprospiraceae bacterium
GCATCATCATGGATTATTGTTTTGCTGGAAAATCCGGACCGGACTGGGAAACAATACAAGTCCACTCCGGATCAAGGAATATTCGGATTGGTTTTTTCGCACGCACTTAAAACCACATTTCCAGATCGAAGAGGGGCAACTGTTTCCTGTACTGGGAAGGCAACACCATATGGTTAAACAGGCTATTTCCGAGCATCGCCGTCTGGAAGGATTATTTCGCTCAAAGACGGAACTGGAAAAAAATATGAAATTAATCGCCGAAGAGCTTGATCATCATATCCGTTTCGAGGAGCGTGTCCTTTTTAATGAACTGCAAAAAGTGGCGACGGCAGATCAATGGCAACTTTTAGAAAGCATTCACGAAGAGGTGAGCGATGCTCCGCCCTGGGATGATGAATTCTGGGGATAAGGTAAACGCAAAATCTCCACCTTATATGTTGCAACTATAATCACTCTCAAATTTATGTAAATGAAAGTCTTATGCTACATGGGCTTTGCCATACTTGTACTGGACGGTTGTTCAGGTCGGACCACCATCGAAGAGGCCATGCAAATGGTATTATCCGAGGAGAAAAAAATCCAATGCGAACTAATGACCTTGAAAGCAGAAATAACCCATGAATGGGATGTCATAAACCTCAAGTTGGAGCAAAACCTGCCAGTACATATGCCAGAAGAAGAAAAAAGTAATTTGCTTAAGGTACGAAATGCGGGCCTAATTCGGATGTTCGAGTCCTTTAGGGATTTTGATCAGAAAATAAAAGAGTCCTTGCAAGCCGTAGAAAACAAAGATCAGAAAATATCGCTCCGAATCACAGAGCTAAAAAAAGACTTGCAACAAGTCGAAGCAAAGAAAATGTTGCTCTTTAATGAAATCAACGACAGACAAGGTGATGCTGTCCTGGCCCGCCATAAAGCTTCATATTCTGAGGCACTACAGAAGCCCTGTTATTAATTATTATGGTTCTTTTCCAGCACTAAAAACTATTATAAACTATTAAAATTTCAACCCATGAACAGATTGCTAATTTTACTATTATTTTCCATTTTCTTTCTAAATGCCTGCCAAAAAGATGACTTAAAAATCGGTGAATCTCCCGAAGTATTTTCGCATCGAATTCCCCTGACATGGAACCAACTGTATTTAGAAGTTGAAAGATATTGTCCGGGCTATAAACCTCCGGTATCGGCACGGAATAATGCCTATATCAATTTCATCGCTTACGAATCCATTGTACATGGTGTTGGCAACTTCCGATCCCTGGCCAATCACTTTGCTGGTTTGGAGATAGATAAACCCGACTCCAGATATGAATACAACTGGGAAGTGTGTTTGAACGCCGCTTATGAATTTGCCTTTGAATTCTACTTTCCTACAGCGCCATCTCAGCAGCAATTCCGCATGTTAGAAGTGAGTTCCGACATGCGGACACTTCTACAGTCTCAGACAAGTATAGACGTTTTCCAACGTTCTGCCGCCTACGGTCAGTACGTGGCACAAACAATCTACGATTGGTCGACTGAGGATGAGTGGGGGCACGAAGCATATCTGAAAAACACCGACCCCACCTATGTAGCACCATCCGATCATGGCCTTTGGAAACCAACCTACCCTGATTTTCAACCAGCCTTATTGCCACATTGGGGCAAGGTTCGCACATTTGCCGCCATGGGCACAGATGTTGTTCCTCCGCCACCAGCATTTAGCACAGATCCCAGTTCGCAGCTATATTTAGAAGCTCTGGAAACGCGAAACCTGGTCAATAGAGTTAAGGCCGGTGAAAAGGAAGAAGACTACTGGATTGCAGAATTTTGGAGTGATGACTGCCCCATTCTGACCTTTAGCCCCGCGGGAAGATGGATTAGTATTACTAACCAGGTTATAGCAGCCGAGCGGATCGACATGATGGAGTCTGTGGCCACATATGCCAAGGTCGCCATGGCATTAGCCGATGCCGGCACCAAATGCTGGCAGGAAAAATATCGCTATAACTTTCTCCGACCTATCGATTACATCCGGCAAAATATGAATGATCCACATTGGAATACCGTGATGTGCCCGGACGGTTCCGGTGGGTTCTACACCCCCAACTTTCCTACATATCCTTCGGGTCACGCTACTTTTTCGGCCGCCGCAGCTGTGGTTCTGGCTGATTTATTTGGAGCTAGTTACCGTTTTACCGATCGCAGTCATGAAGGGAGGACAGAATTTAGGGGTACTCCACGCACATTTAACTCATTTCATGAAATGGCATTGGAAAATGCCTACAGTCGTGTACCACTGGGTGTGCACTTTATTTCCGACTCACAAGCAGGTACAAATCTGGGATTTATCATTGGTAACAGGGTAAATGCGCTACCATGGAAATAATCAACATCCCAACGGATAGCCCAATATTAGGTTGTGATACCACAAGAAACAGATATAAACTTAAGTCTGCGCGAGGAAGTTTCCAGAATGGGAATCAAATAAATGTAGAGTAAAACTCAAATTTGGAAAGTGATCAGTGGTTTAGGCCTTCGCTGTATCCTGCTCTTGATTGGTGCAGAACAATCA
>JABDLW010000011.1 GCA_013001805.1 Saprospiraceae bacterium
GGATTGTCGTTGCCCTGCGCAGCTGTATTTAAGGTGGTATTATAACCGTTTACCGTAAAACTCGAGGCGGGTACCTGGAGCCAGGCCGCCTCATTGATCTTATACATTACGTGGGCTCCATCCCAGCGATATTCTGTGGAAATATAATGCTCAAAAGCCAGCTCTACCTCGTCAGGTACCTCCAGTGGTATTAATATACTTGGACTGACCAGGCTAATAATGCCGTTTTCCAGGTCCTGACCACAATCACCATTGATCGGATCCGGACCAAAAGCCGCAGTCCCTGCTCTCAGATCAGGTAAATCCGTGGTTAACTCCCAATCGCGATCTTCCCAGGATAGTGGGTTCTCCGGTATTTGCACTACTGTCCAGGCACCAAACCCACTTTCAAAGTCCTCATAAAATATTGTAGAGTCGGGAATCGCTGCCAGGCACAGGGCCGGGGCAGCACCCAGAATAGGAGAAAACGGGCAATCAGGGTCCATACGCATCTCTACGGCCAGGAGTACCTTTTGAAGTTCAAGTAAATCGTTGGAATTAATGATTTCTCCAGAGGGTCCGGCCGCTACCGACGTGGTACTCAACCCTTCTAAATTTACACCTATGAGGCTGTTGCACGCCATTTCCAATGCATCGGCCATCACTGAAAAATCACTGGTTGACGTCAGATAAGTGGACTGGGCGCGCCAAAAGATGTGGGCTGCCTTGGTGAAGCCAATGCCGTTGATGGTCTGGCCATTGTATGAACCACCATCAACCAGTAGGGAATAGGCATGATTAGGCACTCCGGAATTTGTATGCACTCCGCCATTGTCACCACTGCTGCAATAGTACTGAGGATCGGAAACCTTGCCAGGGTCTCCTTTACAGGTGGGGTCCCACATATCCCGTAAGGCCGAGCCGAAAGCCGAAGCATCTTCACCTAGTCGCCATCTCTGAGAACTGGCACATCCGCTACGTAGAGATAGATCCTCTCCAACGTCTTCATAATTATTCAATAAATCGACTGTTTCTCCCCAAATGTCAGAATATGACTCATTTAAGGCACCCGACTGCCAGGCATAAATCAGGTCGCTGGTATAGTCGGTATAGGCATGTGCCCATTCGTGAGCCACCACATCGTCAGAAGCAGTACCATCACAATAGTTGGTAGTAGACCCATTCCAATTGGCGTTGGGACAATTAATTCCGGGATTGTTATTTATCGTCTTCATGGTAGCACCACTGCCGTTATAAGAATCAAATCCAAATGCATGCTTAAAGAAATAATAGGTGTGGCCGGCAGCTTCCACCTCATTTTGTTGCCAGATGTCCAGGCTACCGGGTAATGCATCTCCTTCACTCCAGATATTGTTTGAGAGCGTTTCTTCATAGAGTTTTCGCGAAAGTATTCCGTGCGTACCGGTGAATTGTTCGATAATATCTAGCGTGTGGGCATCGACATAGACAAATTCACGCACATCGACATGATTTTCAACTACTATTTCGTAAACCAGGTGATTCGAGCCAGGTACATTTTGAATCAATCCTTTTCGAAAAATGTAGAGGCCACCTGCATTGGCTTCCAGGGTTTGCGCAAGCGTGGGAAACTGTTTTTCAATATGAGATATGGCCACATTTTGCGCCTGCGCAATGCTAACGGCCGGTTCGGGGCTAATTTTAATATCAGGAACGAAAACACCATTGATCGCGGCTAATAGTCCCTGCTGATCGTAGTGAAATCTCATTTCTGCTGCAAATACCGGTATGCCCTGATATACTTGTTTATAGATCAATTGCTGGTGACCTATATGGTCAGTTCGCTGTTCTTGCAAGGTCAACTGTCCGGCCTGATATTCTATTCCCATCAGATCGGAATAGCTTGAAAGAAACGCCTGCGTCATTTGTTCTGGAGTACCAGGGCTGAAAACAGATGTATTTGTGGGGAATCGGATGAACTCGGGGTTTCCCAGCGCTTTGTTGACCGTGATCCTGGCGCCGGTCTGCTGCACGAAATCCCGGATGCGATCTGATTTGGTCTGACTTTGGAGGTGGTAGACCGCCGAAATCAAAATGAAGACTGTCAGCAATTTGTTCCTGTGCATAAACCACTTGATTTTTCCGTCAAACGATCCCAGGGATTGAGCTTCTTTTCCCACATATTTACTGGATGATCTTCCGGTTATATTCATCAAAAGCACTGGTATGAACTCAAGAATTGTGCCTTATCACGATAATTACCACCTGATCTTGGGTTTGATTCAAAAGATTGAAAGATATATAATTTTCGGTTATATGAAATCCGGATGCTTGCATCAGTCGATCATAACCACTTTGAAAATGTGGAATGTTCAGATGTTGATGCATATCTACCATACTTACATACTTAAAGCTTTGACGGGTAAAACAATATGCAAATTCAGTCGTTATGTGATGCGAAGTGCATAATTTCGGCATGAATTTGGTGACCCCTTGAGCATAATTGACGTATTTTGAGACTATTCGAACCGTGGTCCAATAAGGCTTCTCTGTTCCTTATTGGAATTTTTTTTAGTAATTTTTCAATGATCGCCCAGGAAGCAGATCATCTCGTTGCCAGCATAGAAGATCCTGGTGGTTTGTCAGATCAGCACACTATAGCGGCTTTGTATGGTCCGCTGCCCCATTGGGCCGACAGCATAGTGGCGATGACCACCGCATGGAGTTTTTCTCCTTGGAATACGAAACTTTTTGATCCCTATAAGGATGAATCTCTGGAATATCCCTTTCACATATCATTTGCTGACGAGAAATATGCTGCTCCGGTCGCAGGTAAGATGGTTGTCACCTCCCGATACGGTTGGCGCAATGGAATGTTGCATCGTGGAATAGACATAGACCTGGAAAGTGGAGATGAAGTACGATCTATGTTAGCCGGTAAAGTGAGATATGTGAAATCGCACGCCGGGCATGGAAAAACGATCGTGATCCGGCACCAGAATGGATTAGAAACCATCTACGCTCATCTTTCCAGGCAACTGGTGAAAGAGAATGACATAGTCGAAAAAGGTCAGATCATAGGAAAGGGAGGAACTACAGGGAATGCCCGGGGCAGTCACTTACATCTGGAAGTGCGATACCTGGGTAGGACCATCAATCCCGAATATTTTTTCGAGTTTGACGAAGCAGCCTCAGTGCGTGCTCAATCCCTATGGGTTACTCACGAAAAGTGTGATCCACGGGAATATTCCTCTTTCAGGAAGCCGCAATTGGAGATTATTCATCGACTTGAGTATCCGGAAGAAAAGCCACAAGACGAAACGCTAACAGTTGAAGCACCAGTTGTAGAAATAACAGATGAAGCTCCAGCTGTAGGAAGTGGAGAAAAGAATGAAGTGACAAGACCTATTGTCCGGTCATCTGTCCCAGGTGATAGTGAAGAGGCATTTTATACAATTCAATATGGGGATACCATTTATAGTTTGGCTCGAAAGTACAAGGTCAAGATTGAAGAATTGTGCCAGGTAAACGGCATTGCCGATAGCTTCAAAATCAAGGTGGGTCAAAAAATCAGAGTGATATTTTAAGTTAATGACAGCTTCACTGGCACCTGGCCCACTGGCCTGGTCAAACATCGCGGCTGGTGCACCGGAAATCATCAATGGACCAGGGCAAGCCTCAAAAAGACTTTTACACTGCCAGGTTTTCTAGGCTCCGGCAATCAAGAGGATCAGAAAGAGGCAAATGAGAATAAAAATAACCTTCATGTCACTATGGTTTAGGTAAGAAAATGAAGAGTGAGTCGCGGCAGAAAATTGCTTGAGTGTAAGCAAATCGGTATGAAAAAACCGTGTTAGATAGTTTTAAAACGGGTTTCCTGCCTTTTTATTTTTTACATAGTGCTATTTTCGATTAGTTGAAATCATACGTAAAATGAATAAAAGATTCGAAAGTCAGGTGGCCATCGTCACTGGAGGTGCCAG
>JABDLW010000074.1 GCA_013001805.1 Saprospiraceae bacterium
AGATAGATCAGGGAAATAACAGAATCCGTGAAATCCATTAATCCGTGATTGAGAATATATATTCATGATACTTTTAAGATTCACGATATGAAACTATCATCACGATTTATAGTGACAAACTCGGAAAAGCTGCTTATTTTAATATCCGTGATGAAAAAATCCACCTTCCTCCTCTCACTACTATTTTTCCTGCTAACCTCCCTTGCCTACACTCAAACAAAAAGCATTAGGTTTAGCCTCATTAGGGGTAGTACCGGTATTTCTTTGGGAAAGATTAATGCCATCACCCAGGATGATCGAGGCTTTTTATGGCTATCTGATCAAACCAATCGCTGCATCATTCGCTATGATGGGAGTCGTATGAAGAAGTACGCTTACGATCCCAATGCCGAGTTCTCTTTGAAAGGTTTTTACCCCGAAGTACTTCTGGCAGAAGAAAATGGTATCATTTGGATCGGATACTACGGTCAGGGACTGGATCGATTAGACACGAAAACCAACGAAATCATCCATTGGGAAAATGACTCGGAAGATCCCAATAGTTTGCCGGACAATTCAGTCACTGCCCTATTGCGAGACCGCTCAGGGAATTTGTGGGTCGGTCACTACGGAGGAGTTAGTATATTAAATGAGATGACCGGCAAATTTAAGACCTATAGTCATAATCCTGAGGATGATGAAAGCCTGAGTCACGATATGGTCCGAAGTATTTATGAAGATAAGCAAGGTGCGATTTGGATCGGTTGTGGCTTTCCCTGGAACTTCGATGATTCGGGTGGTCTCAACCGTTTTAACGGGGAATCGGAAAGTTTCACTCGGTTTATGCACGATCCGGCTGATCCACACAGCATAACACACAATGCAGTGCGAGCCATATTTGAAGACAGTCAAGGCAATTTTTGGGTGGGATCACTAGGTGATGGTCTGCATACGTTGGACCGGAAGACTGGTAAATTCACCAGACACCAGTATGATCCTCAGAATCCTCGTGCTCTCAGTCGAACACCTATAAACAATCAGGCAGATCACATAACTTTCATCACCGAAGATTCCGAAAATCAGATTTGGATCGGGACCGAAGACAATGGTTTAATACGATACGACCCTGTTTCGAAGACCACAAAACATTTTGGGATAGGTGGCGATGTATCGAGTGGATTTAATGAAAGATCTGCTTGGGCTATGTTTTCCTTGGGCAATGGTCTTCTCTATTGTACAACTCAGACTGCCAGACTGTACAAGATAGATCTCAATAACTATGTTATTCCTGAGCAGGGGGATATCCCTGCAGTTCAGACATTTTTTCAGCCAGATGAAAACGAAATGTGGATTGGGGGTTGGTTTGGTCTGTATGTGAAAGATCTTTCCAGTGGAGCTTTGCGTGTTTTTAACGAAGATGATACGGATCCAAATAGTTTGAGTAGCAATATCGTATACGAAGTTTTTCAGGACAGTAGAGGTACAATGTGGATCAGCACTTTTCAGGGACTAAACAAATACCTGCCCGAAACAGACAATTTCAAGGTCTATCGACCAGAGAAGGGAAATCCTGAATCCCTGCAATCAATTGATATTGCCACGGTGAGAGAAGATAGCTCGGGCATGCTATGGATAGGTAGTTTTGGGGGAGGATTAAGCCGCTATGACCCGTCTACTGACAAGTTTATTTATTACCCCAGTATTCCATCGGACCAATCTGCTTTAAGCGGTGATGGCTGTGTCGAACTGTTTGTCGAAGACAAAGATCATCTGCTTATCGGTATGTGGGGAAATGACGGTCTAAATCGCATGCAAATATCCACCGGCAGAGTTGAGAGGTTCCTCCCTGGTTTGACTATTTGGGCCATATACAGGGATAGTAGAAATAAGATTTGGCTGGGCACCACCAACGGACTCTATCACCAAAATGCACTAGGGGATTTTGAAATTTATCGAAATCAGCAATTGAGCCAGGGAATTACCTCGGCGATTCGATCCATTGTTGAGGATGAGTTCCAAAATCTATGGCTGGGATCGAGTATTGGTCTGATCCGGTTAAATGGAGATCGGAACCAAATGATCTTGTTCGACCAGGACAATGGACTTCAGCCGGATAATCAAGGCCACCTTGCCAATGGGCATCGCGACCATGAAGGTCGATTATACTTTGTTGCCAATACCGGCTATTACTCCTTTCAACCTTCTGAATTTCACTATATGGGATCTGAGGCTGAGATGATTTTTACTGAATTTTGGCTAGGCGATCAGGCGCTGAATTTTATGGATCATGATGCTTTGGACAGACCCATTCAGGATGCATCTGAAATTGCGCTCGCTCATAATGAAAACGTATTTGGGATCGGCTTTTCAAAGGTGGATTTTCGTAGTACGGAAAATGCCATGATCCAATACATGCTGGAAAACTATGACATCAACTGGCGGGATGCCTTTCTTGGAGAGCGTCTGAATTACTTCAATGTGCCTCCGGGAGCGTATACATTGCGGGTCAAAGCATTAAATACAAGCAATGGTGAATGGACGGAAAACAGTCTGGCTATAAACATCGCCAAACCGTGGTGGGTCACCTGGTGGGCATATTGCATTTATACCGCTGTTCTGGCTTTTCTGGGTTGGCGCGTACACTTGTTCCAAAAAGCCCGGGTCATCCGGGCAGAGAAAGAGAAAAATCGAGCCAAAGAATTGGAGCAGGCAAAAGAGATGGAAAAGGCTTATGCCGAGTTGAAGAATACTCAGGTCCAGCTTATCCATGCTGAAAAAATGGCCTCCTTGGGTGAACTCACAGCTGGCATAGCTCATGAAATACAAAACCCCCTAAATTTCGTTAATAATTTCTCTGAATTAAACAGAGAACTCATTGATGAATTAAATCAGGAGATTAAAGAGGGCAATCTAGGGGAAATAGAAAAAATAGCTTCCGACCTTTCGCAAAACGAAATGAAGATCACCGAACACGGAAAGCGTGCGGAAATGATTGTAAAAAGCATGCTTTTGCATTCGCGGTCCAACACCGGGGAGAAAAAACTTACAGATATTAATGCATTGTGTGATGAATACCTTCGCCTGGCATATCACGGATTTCGCGCCAAAGACAAATCATTTAATGCCTCTTATAAGTTAGATCTAGATCCCGATTTGCCAAAAGTCAATGTGGTGCCGCAAGATATGGGCCGGGTGCTACTAAATCTAATTAATAATGCTTTTCATGCCTGTACTGAGCGCAGTCGAAGTA
Organism: Saprospiraceae bacterium; assembly: GCA_013001805.1. GTDB lineage: Bacteria > Bacteroidota > Bacteroidia > Chitinophagales > Saprospiraceae > JABDMH01. The sequence goes on from JABDLW010000074.1 coordinate 3,230, forward strand.
AGGTAAACAATCTGTCCGATTTCAAACCCCTGGTCTCGGTCACCACACAATTGTACCCCCCGCTGGGGGGCAGGGGGGCGGGGACACAGGGGGTGGAA
>JABDLW010000076.1 GCA_013001805.1 Saprospiraceae bacterium
CTGGCCACCCCACATACCTGCAGAGCCAAGGTTGTCATTGTTAATGGGAACTCCATCCACAACGATCAGGGGCTGGTTATTACCACTGATATTGCTATTACCCCGTATTACAATCCTGCTTGATCCACCTGCACCTGTCGCAGGATTACTAACATTGACCCCTGCTACTTTACCTGCAAGTGCATTTCCAATGTTTACTTCTTTAGCAGTAGCGACACTGGAACCATCTAACTCACCTACTGAGTAGGCAAGGGCTCTTTTCTTTCTTCCGATATTTAATGCCGTAACGACTACTTCATCAAGATAGGCTCCTGCTTCCATTTCTATGTTAATGCTCGTCTGATTACCTACTTCTACCTCCTGGGTTTCATATCCAGAATAGGAGAAAATAATTACAGCGTCATTACCTACGGCAAGTTCGTATGTACCATCAATATCGGAAATGGTACCGTTTGCTGTTCCTTTTTCAACGATGTTGACTCCGATTAATGGATCACCATCTGTAGTTGATACAAGTCCACTTACTGTCCTTTGTCCAAACGACATTGTCGCAAAGAGTAGCAGCGGAACAATTAGATTTAAGTGTTTTTTCATATTTCAAATTTTTACTGTAATAGAGAAGACAGCTCAATATACTATCTTTAGTGTTGTTCTGTGTGCGTACACACAAAAATATTATATTGCGATACTTTTATTTTCACAATTAAATTCTAATGGCCAAAACGCGTATAAAAGATATAGCACTGGCTGCCGGGGTATCGGTGGGAACCGTAGACAGGGTCATTCACAATCGGGGACGTGTGGCAAAGGAAGCAGAAGAGAAGGTAAAGAAGGCTATTGAACTATTGAATTACAAACCCAATCTCGCGGCGCGAAGTCTTGCCCGTCAGACAGTACATAAAATTGCGATTGTACTTCCTTCCCAGGAGGAGGATGAATTTTGGATGGCACAACGACATGGCATCCGGAGGGCATTAGATGCTACAAAGGATTTTGGTCTTTCTGCCGAGATTATAACCTTCGACGACCAGAAGAAGGGGGAGCTGTTGAAGTTGTCAGCCCGGCTTTTCGAAGGTGGATATGATGCATTGTTGATCGCACCAAATATTAAGGGAGAGGCGAGAACACTACTGGATCAATGCAATAAATTGAATATGCCTTATGTGCAGATCAACTCGAATATAGATCACAAGGGTGCAAATTCTTTAGGATTCGTGGGTCAAGACTCATATCGTAGCGGACAATTAGCCGGGAAGTTGTTGGATATTGCGTTAGGTGCGCCGGTGACCATAGGTATTTTGCATATGGAAACCGAGGTGGAAGAAGGAAGTCACTTGCTTGCTAAAGAAGCTGGTTTGAAAGACTACTTTAAAAAACATGGTGATCCACGTATTGTCGTCACTCAAATAGTAGATATCTCCCACAAGAGTGTAATTAGGTCTGTGATCGAGGAATTGTTGCATGACTATCCGGACTTAATGGGGCTCTTCGTAACCACAAGCCGTATTCATCATATTGCTGAAATATTAAAGGATTTGGATAAAATGGAAATCAGCCTGGTTGGATTCGATTTAGTTCAAAAAAATATTGATGCCCTTGGATTTTACAAACGGTTATTCCTGATCAATCAAAATCCATCTTTGCAGGGCTATTATGGAGTGATGCGACTGTTTGATCACTTTCTAAAACATAAAACCATCCGATCAACGAAGTACTTACCTTTGGGTATTATTACGTTGGAAAATGTAAGTAACTATTTACATATCCAGGACAGGGATAATATACTCCAAGATAATCGCACCTATGGTTAGGTTGTATTTTTTTGTGGCAATGTTCATTTTGGTAAATGCACTGATGGGTCAGGGCCAGCCGCTTTTTCAAAAAGTACCTTCAGATCATTCAAATATCACGTTTAACAATACCATCCAGGACACTAAGGAGCATTCCATCCTCAAGTATAGTAATTACTACGGAGGGGCTGGAGTAGCCATTGGGGACTTGGATAATGATGGATTACAAGACTTATTTTTTGCTGGAAATTTAGTGAATGACCGGATCTATAAAAACCTGGGAAACCTGCAATTTGAAGATGTGGTGGAACGCTCCGGTATTATCCAGGATAGTTCGTGGTCTTCAGGTGTAGTCTTTGCCGACGTCAATAATGATGGCCTCTTAGATATCTATGTTACCTGCGAATTATACGATGACCGCGCTGATTTAAGGACCAATAAATTATACATCAATAAAGGAGATTTTCAATTTGAGGAAGCGGGCAATCAGTATGGAGTCGATGATACCAATCGAACAAGAGGAGCTACATTTTTCGATTATAATAACGATGGTTTTCTGGATTTACTCTTGCTAAATCAACCGCCTAATCCGGGTAATTATTCAAAGTATGCAGGTAAAGCCTTGTTGCGTAAAGAATGGAGTCCCAAACTGTTTGTAAATATTGCTGGCCGCTATTTTAAAGACGTCAGTCAGGAGGCCGGCATTGACATTCCTTCTTATCCTAATGCGGTCGTTGCCGCAGATTTAAACAAAGACGGCTGGCAGGATTTATATATAGCCAATGATTACGATTCCCCTGACTTTCTATTTATTAATAATCAAAATGGCGGGTTCGATAATATTGCTAATGAAGCTTTACGTCATATGTCCTATTATTCCATGGGGGTGGAT
>JABDLW010000136.1 GCA_013001805.1 Saprospiraceae bacterium
TTCTGCCGATCCCATGGCCGTATCCCTTGTTTTTGTCACAACTTGTTTAGCTGCTGCGGCAGGAGCCATTGGAGCATTCGTCACTTCTTATTTGATGTTTAAATCGCATGACCTTAGTATGGTACTCAACGGTATACTGGGTGGACTCGTCGGCATCACGGCTGGAGCCGACCAAATGGGTCCGGGGGCAGCCATTGCTATCGGAGCCGTTGCAGGCATAATCATCCCTCTATCCGTGGTATTCTTTGATAGGAAATTGAAACTTGATGATCCTGTGGGTGCAACATCGGTTCATTTGGTCTGTGGAATCTGGGGCACACTGGCAGTAGGCATTTTTGGAGCTATGGCCAGCTTAAGCCAATTTTTCGAACAATTGATTGGAGTGGTTGCTATTGGGGCCTTTGCATTTATTTTCTCTTACATCTTGATTACCATTCTCAAAATGACCATGGGCATCCGGGTGGAAGAAGAAGAAGAAGTCAGAGGTTTGGATATTTCAGAACACGACATGGAGGCATATACCGATATAGAAAAAAGTTATGCTTTTGCTGTTAAATAAGACTAAGTAATTCCCATGACCTGACCAGAAGCATGTAATTCTCCTGGTTATCAAATGTGAGGGGTCTGAAAATCCCCTCACTTTAATAAATCAATAAACATAAAAACTATGAAAAATCTAATGATTAAGTTTTTGATGGCAAATTTTTGCCTATTACTTACTGCGGGATTAATTGCCCAAGAAGCGGATTCTATGCCAGAAAGTGAAGAAATGGAAAAGGAATCACCACTATCCATTAGTGGTAGCGTTGACTTATATTATAAAGCTGATTTTGCCGGCAGTGCTGCTTCAGCTGCAAATATTAGTGGTGGTGAAAATTATACCTTTTTTGCGCCAGATAATAATTCTTTTTCTATTGGCATGGCCAATCTTATTTTGGAAAAATCACTGGGTAAATCTTCATTTGTAGCTGATCTTTCCTTCGGACCGAGAGGGGGTAGTTCATCCATTTTGACGCAGAACGAATCCGACGGTTCTTTCCACATTCAAAATTTGTATGTTAGCCACGCTTTCACTGATGGAATTACATTAAGTGCTGGATTCATGGGTACATTTGTCGGCTATGAAGTCATTTCACCCGCGGCAAATTTTAACTATAGTACCTCTCATTTGTTTTCCTGGGGACCATTCCAGAACGCCGGTGTTAAACTGGATTTCGCCCTATCCGATAAATTTGGTCTGATGGTGGGACTGTTTAATGACTGGAATGCCTACACTGATTTGACATCAAAAAAAGATATTGGTGCCCAGTTATCCTATAGCATCGCCGACGGAAATGATATTTTTCTGAATTTTATTACCGGAGCAAGCAGTGGGACGGAAATAGACTTAACGGCTGGATTCCAGTTGACGGATAAATTCTTTCTAGGAGTTAACGCCGCCACCTACAGTGTGCCTGATGAGGAAAAACTATTTAGTACTGGCTCTTCCGGCTTTTCTGGTGTAGCCTTGTACCCACAAGTTTCCATTACTGACAATTTTGCATTAGGATTGCGAGCAGAATATTTCTCAGAGAAAGAAATCAATGATATTTTTGCCGGATCTTATACGGAGGCAGCCTCGGTTTTCTCTACCACTTTGACTGCAAATATCACGGCGGGAGCGATCACTTTCATACCTGAGTTTAGATTTGATAATGGTAGTCAGGATATTTATATCGATAGTGATGGAAATGCAACCGGAGGCGCTGCACAATTCCTAATTGCCGCTGTTTACGGTTTCTAAGTACAGAAAGCAAAGAGCATTAAAGTTTGTAAAACACAAAAATAGTGACGCTATGTATTTGACAATTAGTGTCTTGTGTTAAAAAAAGGACGTTTGGATATCAAAATTTCATGAGAGTTCCGATTAACTGTCCGAAGGAAGAGTTTTAACTTAGAGGAGCAACTCTTTCAAAGAATCAATTTGTTAATGAAAATTATTAATTTATCATGTCAAAAAGTAAGTTAGAATACATATGGCTCGATGGCTATAAACCTACCCAAAGTTTAAGAAGTAAAACAAAAATTGTAAAGAACTTCAGTGGTAAATTGGAGGATTGTCCAGAATGGGGTTTTGACGGATCTTCAACACAACAAGCTGAGGGAAATTCCTCCGATTGTCTCTTAAAACCCGTTTTCATCTGCCCTGATCCAGTAGTAAAAAATGGCTATCTGGTTATGACCGAAGTCTTAAATGCAGACGGAACTCCCCATGTGAGTAACGGCCGGGCTACCATTGCTGATGATGACGATGACTTTTGGTTTGGTTTCGAACAAGAGTACTTCCTGATGGATCCAGAAACGAAACTACCGATCGGTTTTCCTAAAGGAGGATATCCCCAACCCCAAGGACCTTATTACTGTGGGGTAGGCGGTCAGAATGTATTTGGAAGGGACTTTAAAGATGAACACCTTGACCTCTGTCTGGAGGCGGGTCTCAATGTGGAAGGAACCAATGGTGAAGTAGCTGCGGGGCAATGGGAATGGCAAGTTTTTGCCAAGGGTGCCAAGCAGGCTGGAGATGAAGTATGGGTTGCGAGATATCTGATGGAAAGATTGACGGAAAAATATGGATACTATGTAGAGTATCATCCTAAACCACTGGGTGATACCGATTGGAATGGCTCAGGTATGCATGCAAACTTCTCAAATGAGTTTATCAGGACTGCTGGGTCGAGAGAAAAAATCGAGAAAACATGCGAGGCTTTCCGGGACGTTGTCGATGATCACATCGCCGTATATGGTGCCTACAATGACCAAAGACTAACCGGGAAGCATGAAACAGCTGCAATTACGGATTTCTCTTACGGAGTGTCGGATAGAGGAGCTTCGATAAGAATCCCGGTTTTTACAGCTACGCACGGCTGGAGCGGATATCTGGAAGATCGCCGACCAGCGTCAAATGCTGATCCCTACAAAGTTGCTGCCATTATTATTAAAACAGTAAAAGCAGCGACTACTGCAATGAGTAATCACAAAGAGGCCGTTACAGCCTAATTGCAATAATTTTATATTATCTTAAACCATCCCTGCAACACATTTGCAGGGATGGTTTTTTTATGTCTGAGCTCCTTAAGGTCTGTAGTCTCTTACTACTTATTCCGCTTATTGTCACAAAGAGATCGTTGGCTCAAAATGACACCACTTTCCAGTTGCCATCATTCGTGCAAGATGAAATCGAAGCCTATCTGGAAAATCTTGGTACGGAAAGTGAATTTGATTTCAATGACCTGGGAGATCATCTGGCACAATACCTCAGAAATCCGCTGAGTCTCAACCAGGCTAGTTTTGAAGACCTGCAAGCAATGGGTCTCCTTTCCGACATTCAGATTGCTGATTTTCTTGACTATCGCCGTCAACTGGGTGATCTGACCAGCATTTATGAACTTCAGTCAATACCTTCCCTGGATCAAAATAGCATCGATCGCATAAGACCCTTCGCAACCATTTCCGAGGCTCATAACGTAAGTTCAAGGGCCCTGGTAAAGATGCTGAGTACAGGTCGAAATGAGATCTTCCTGAGAACAACAAGGGTCTTGGAAAAGCAAAAAGGATATGAAGGGACAAATCAACGATCGGCAAGCTATCTCGGATCTCCCAATCAATATTATGTACGGTTTAAGCATCAATTTGAACAAAAGCTGAGCTACGGCTTCACGCTCGAAAAGGATCCCGGTGAGCCGTTTTTCAACAGGCAGCAGCCGGGTTTCGATTTTTATAGTTTTCACTTTATGGCCAGAGATCTCAATAAATATGTCCAGGCAATCGCCCTCGGCGATTTTGCCATTTCAATGGGACAAGGACTGATCATGCATTCGGGTTATGGTTCTGGTAAAGGCTCCTTCGTTACCAATATAAAGAGGGGCGGCAGAAGCTTGCGTCCTTATACCTCAGTAAATGAGGCATCAAATTTACGCGGAGCAGCCGCTTCCTTAGACTTGCAACCATTTGCCATTACCATTTTTGCATCGAAGACCAAAAGAGATGCCAATGCTCAAATCGATAGTCTTGACCAGCAGGAATCTCTAATAAGTTTTTCATCACTCCAAGCTTCAGGATTACATCGCACTATTCCGGAAATTGCCGACAAAGATGCAATCACACATTCGACCGTAGGTCTCACTGCAGGATTTAGACAAAATCGGCTAAAGTTAAATATCAACCTGCTTCACAATAAGTTTAACAAACCATTTCTACGATCATCATTGCCTTATAATCAGTTTTATTTCCAGGGTCGACATCTCACTAATTTAAGCTTTGACTACAGCTATCTTTATCGGAATTTTAATTTTTATGGCGAAACAGCCTGGAGTGATAATGGTGCAGTTGCCACCCTGAATGGCTTGATGATCACCCTCAGTCGCTACGTAGATCTGGTTGTATTGCACCGGGATTTGTCGTACAAATACCAGGCGCTGCAGGCGACACCCTTTATTGAATCTTCCGTAGCGAGCAATGAAAAGGGCCTATATCTTGGCTCTCAAATAAAAATAAACCCGTCATTATGGATAAGTATTTACGCCGACTATTGGAAACATCCCTGGTTGCGATTCAGGACCGATGCTCCTTCTGTAGGCAATGAGCATTTTATCCGGTTCACTTACTACAAAAAGAGAAAATTAGAGTGTTACATTCAGTATAAATCCGAAAACAAAGCCATAAACGAGCGGATAGATAATTCTCCCACTAATCAATTATTCTATGGAAATAAGAGGAATTTAAGAATGCATATCAACAACAAAATCAATAAGACCCTGGAATTAAGAAATCGCCTGGAGTTCACTTCTGTAAAATCCAACTCAAATAATAATAGTCGCGGATTTATGCTTTATCAGGATGTTATTTATAAATCACAGCGATCTCCCCTATCGCTCACTACAAGAATATGCTACTTTGATACCGACGATTACAATTCACGTATTTATGCCTACGAAAATGATATCCTCTACAGCTTTTCGGTTCCGCCATATTACGACCGGGGCATCCGTTATTATTTAAATCTTCGCTTTAGGTTTGGCGACTTGACACTGGAAAGCAGAGTTGAGCAAACCAGATTTGCCGACCTTGAGTCGGTCGGTAATGGAAATGAAAAGATTGCCGGGAATACGAAAACCAGGATAAAATTGCAATGCCGTTACGTATTTTGAAAAAAAAATTAGCGAGTTGGTGTTAGGTTTTTTTTGGTTCTTTGACCTTCCAGCCGGAGAAAATAATAAGCTCGCAATGCATCGTCACTTTCGGTATAAAATAAAGCTCTTGCATCAATATCTTGATCGGAGATTTTCTGCAGCATAGGCCGGGGATAAGTACTTGCCAGAGCTGGTAAAACGTAAAGATAGGTTAGGGCCAAAATTGTAGCAAAAAATAGAAATTTAAACCACTGATAAATAACGGATTGCTTTTCCATCTATCAAATAGATTCCGTGATTTCGGGAAAAACCAGGTAAAACATAATGTACGCAACCAGTAGTGTCAACATTAAATTAAATGTTTGACCACAGACGTACAGTATAAACGGTTTACCTCCCGTAAAATGACTCTTCAACTCCTTAAAATTCGTGGAAAGTCCTATACTGACAAAAGCAAGACAAAATAACCACCCTCGAATCCGGCTACTGAAGCCACCAATAACTCCCTGATCGAGCAGGGAATAAGCCATATGTTCATCCATTAATGAATATACCAACGAGAATATAATCGAAGCTCCGATAAAGCCCAAAACGAATTTGGGAAAGCGTTTCCAAATCTCACTCAAACCTACCTTTTTACCCGTCTCGGCACCCATTCGCGTAAAATAAATGGCCACTCCAAATGCGATGACACCAATTAAGATATTTTGGATCATTTTAATAGTGGCGGCTACATTTAATGCATCATTTCCCAGAAATGCTCCGGCAGCCACTACAGCACCGGTAGCATCAATGGTTCCCCCCATCCATGCACCACCTAGTACCTCAGGTATTCCCATAGCATTGATGGCGAGTGGCATCACCACCATCATTACGGATGTAAAAACCATGGATAGACCCACTGCCAATGTCAGTTCCTCCTTAGTGGCTTTACAGGCAGCTGCTGTTGCCACAGCTGCACTAACACCGCAAACAGACATGTCGGCAGAAATCGTCATATTAAGCGTCTTCGAAGGAATCTTGATGATTTTTTGACCAAACCAATACGTTGAAATCAAAACGATGGGGGTAACCACCCAAGCAACAAATATGCCGGGCAGGCCGATGGCCAAGACCTTACTCATCAATATTTCGGCTCCCAGAATGACCAGGCCTGTCTTGATATAGAGTTCCGTCTGCAAAGCCGGTTTGATCCAACTTGATGTCCCTACTGTGTTACTTATCAATAAGCCCACTAATATGGCCCAGGCAGCGTATCCTATTCCCATTTCCTTGATGCTGGCTTGTCCCGCTAAAAAATGCGAAAAAGTGGCAATGGCAAAAACAAAAATAAATCCTTTGAGAAAGGGAGCCATTGCATTGTGCATCCAGCGTGCTGCCATTCCGAAGATCATGGCGAAGAATAAAAAAAGCATTAATAAATTACTCCATTTGGAATATGGCTTGGTTTTGTATTTTCTGACGACACTCGCACCTGCTGCTTTTTTTTCCCGCCAGATGTCGATGGCTTCTTCCGCCTTGTTATTTAGATTCTGCTCGGTATAATCAGCAGACCGGGCGTTTGCTTCTGCCTCTAAGGCTTGTTCTTTTAGCATCTCTTCTTCAAGGATGTATTGATCATATGCTTCCGCAGCTGAATGCGAAATTTCTTCTGCTGCCCTTTCATTGAGACTCATCGATTCCAACGGGTTCTTTTTCCAACCTCCGGGTTTATCCGTTAGATTTTTGAGAATAATACCCACTCGCTTCTTTTCTCCTTCAATCGCCTGCAATTTATCAAAGGCTTCATACCAGGCAACTGATTTAAACGCTGAATTTTCAGTCGAGGCAGCCTGCAGTTCTTCGATCAGCGGTTGCTGTTCCGACTTTACATCTAAGTGATGACATGTAAAAAATAGAATAAGGGCAAGCAATAAAATTGCGCCACCGGCCACAATAGCCGCAAAGTCTTCCGTTCGATAAAATGCGTTTTTCAACCTTTTTTAATTATGAGTACCTCAACCTCATTCAGGAGTAAATAGAGGCACCCTTATTATAAACTATTAAATCATCACATAGTCAGGAGTATGC
>JABDLW010000137.1 GCA_013001805.1 Saprospiraceae bacterium
GTCTATACGCATGGAATATCTTTTGATGTGGGCACTGGGTTGAGCATAGTTTTCATTTACATAAAGGGAAATCTCATTCTCACTGGTTTCGACTAAATTTAATGCGGGATAGTTTGACCGGGACACCCAATTGGACAAACCAATTCCTGGTCGTATAAAAGATTCCATAAACGGACGATTATAAGTGTTTCCTCCTCGTGTTGAAAATAAAACAACATCGGAGCAGTCTTTATAATATTTCGGATTGACATTAAGTGCAGCGGCTTGCTCATCGGAAATAACCTGACGATTGGGCATAAAACGGGCACCTATAGCCACATAAATTTGTGGCGCACGATAATAAGGACTAGTTTGTTGAGTATAGAGATGTTCCAATGGTGTATCACCAAACGTCATTTGCTCGGGAGCATCCCAGTGAATAAAATCAGGCGATGTGGTACGTCCAACGCTTCTAAATCCGGAATAGCCTTGCTGGGTCCAGGTGCGAAAATAACATACATATTTTTGTTCTGACTCGGACCAGAAAGACACATTCTGGGAGTCAAAAACACCTTCCGTAAAAACAGGCTCTTCCTGCAATTTTTCCCAATGTATCCCGTCAGCAGAAACCAGGGCAACCAAGCCACTGGCTTTTGTACCCCCTAAAGCCTTAAATTTTCTGCTCGCCTGGGCATCAGGATTTTTATCGATGAACGGGCTAAAATTGTGTGTGATGGGTGCGGCGTGAGCCAGAATCACATTATTTTTCCGGGTGCCATTGATCTCAAAAATACCCAAATCGGGCTTTCGCCAGGAAAGACCATCCTCTGATTCCGCATAGCAGGTAGTTTCTTGTTCGCCTCCATCCTGACCCACGTTGCGAATACCACGATAGTAGGCCTTGAAGCTAGATCCATCTTTCAGAATAGTACAATAAGCGCTAAAATTACCCTCCCATGGTTTATCAAAATATAAGACAATTCCTTCATTACGCGGTGTATGCATTCGAATCGATGCATCATCCAGTCGATCAATAATATAATGGTCAACAAACAACTGACGGTCACTTGATACATTGAGGTCTACCGCTTGAGCGGTGATCATGGTCGAAGACATAATTAAAAATAAGCCGAGACCACTAAGGCGATTTCTCATATATTTCTTTCAATTCCAAATGTAAAATAACAGTGCCAATGGCTTCAAAGTACAAGTTAATTTGCACTCTGAATTATTAAGATAGTAGCAAAAGTTAAATTACATTTGGTCAAGTAATAAAAATAAAATAACAAATTACATGAAAAAGCAAGTAAATCATCCCGATCGTGCCAAAGGCTTCGTTACTGGTGCTTATTCTGATGCGGTCATCCTTGATGGTCTTGTCTATGTGAGTGGCCAGGCCTCAGTAGATTTCAAAAGTTCAAAATTCATTTTGGGCACGATAGAAGAAGAGACGCATCGCACACTGCAAAATATCAAAGCTATCCTAAATGAGGCTGGATCGGATCTGGACCACGTTGTGAAATGCACAGTACATCTATCTGATATTAAAGATTTTAAGCGATACAACGAAGTCTATGGAAGCTACTTCACAGGGATCAAACCAGCACGAACTACAGTACAGTCCGTACTGGGAGAAGGGATTAAGGTGGAAATAGATTGCATTGCCAAAATAACCTAACGTGATACAGATGCATTTTCAATCAATATATGAGAACACAGAATAACGGAATTGTGAAATCTACGGTTGGTGTCGTAGGTCTCGGGCTGATGGGTTCGAGCATTGCCTCAAATCTAATAATAGCTGGTCACAAGGTGATCGGTATTGTGCCTGTTCCCGAAAATCTGGATTATATAAAGTCGAAAATCCTACGCCATTTGAATCAGGCAGAAAAGTTGGACCTGACTATCCATACTGCACCGGAATATTTATCCCGATTCACACTTTCCGAAGACTTCAGCGACCTGTCAGATTGCGATATTGTCATAGAGTGTGTGATCGAAGATCTGGATGCTAAGTGTGCCGTGTTTGAAAAGATTGAAAAGCACATCATCAACGACGCGATTCTCGGAACGAACACTTCGGCAATTCCGATCTCTCTACTGCAAAAACATGTCCGGGTACCCGCAAGATTTTTAGGCTTGCATTGGTCTGAGCCGGCATATTCCAGTCGATTTCTGGAAATCATCTGTGGCGATCAAACGATCTTAGATTATGCTGAAAAAATTTATCAACTGGCAGAGAGTTGGGGAAAAGAACCGATACTGTTGCGAAAGGATATTCGTGGATTTGTCACGAATCGATTGATGTATGCAGTTTATCGCGAAGCTTTGCAGCTTCATGAAAATCTTGGTATAAGCCTGGAGGATCTTGATAAAGCATTTCGATACGATGCGGGTTCCTGGATGACCATTATGGGGATTTTTCAACGCATGGACTATCAGGGTCTGGATTGCTATAAGCAAATATTACAAACTACATTTCCACTCCTGAATAATAGCGACCAGGTGCCTCGCATAATGCAAAAAATCAAAGAGGAAAATGCACAAGGCATTAGAAACCAAAGAGGCCTTTATACTTACACAGAAGAAGAAGCAAAAGAATGGGAGCAAAAATTCAGCGAATTCAGCAATGCCATTTATAAACTAAGCTCTAAATATTTGAACCCAATCCAGTAAGGATGACCTCTGCACAACCTAAAATACCGATCCCTTCCTCTATCCTAGTTATTGGTGACCATCTTTCTACATCCAGTGTTGCATGTTGTCTTGCCCGCTGTGGATCTCATGTCACCATATTCACATCTATGATAACTGAAAATGAGAAGGAGGTTTACAACTTCTTAAGACAAATACAAAATTACGACGGCGACCAGATTGATTCTAATCGAATCACCATCACAGACAAATGGCCGGAAAGTATATTTGATTTGGTTTTCCTGCTCGGAGAAGATCAGGACATGAAGGACACATTAATCCAGAAATTAGAAAACGAACAGTCGGAAAAGTGCATCATCGCAGTAAGCTGTGATAGCATTCCTCTTGGTGATATTCAGAAGCGTGCCATTAGACCTCAGCAAATTATCGGTGTTAACTGGTGCGTCCCTGCACATACGACTTTCTTCCTGGAGATTGTAAAGAGTCCCATCACCGAAGATCAGGTATCAAAAAAAATCAAGTCTCTTGCCGTATCATATTGGCAAAAAGACCCATACATCATCGAGGGTCAACTTGGGATCAGGTCCAAATTGCTGGCTGCTTTGATCAGAGAGGCATTTCATATTGTGGAAGAGGGTTACGCCAGTGCAAAAGATGTGGAC
>JABDLW010000140.1 GCA_013001805.1 Saprospiraceae bacterium
ATCCACATCTAAACACTTTTTCCCACTTTTCTTCCAATTTTTATCAACTGCAATAAAAGACTTGCCAAGTAAACATCTATTTTTTACTCAAATTGGTTCTATTTTGTAATCAAATAAGTTACAAAAGAATAAATATGTTAATTTTCATATATGATATAAACAGATTATCAGCAGTATAAGCATATATATTTTTGTAATTTATGACTACACATTTAAACACTTTGGCCACATCACAGGTGTTAAAATGTGGGAAAATTATTGGAAAGGGTGGCAAATAAATGCGGATATACCCGAATGGCATGCAGAAATTCCCTTCCTAATGAGGACAAATCATCCTTTTGGGCTACTTACCCATCAACTTCCGGACCTACCTTGCCAACGCAGTTTTATCCATTAATCAACTATGAGTGACTATAAATCAAATAAAATGCGATCGCCTCTAACCTTCGCCTTTCTTTTCTTGATAAGCCTTTCTGCATCGGGACAATGGACGACCAATGGTTCTTTCATAGAACCCAACAACAGTAATGACCAAAGATCGGTTAGACTCTTTCGAGTGTTAGTGGGTGCAGACAGAGGGTTTTACGTTTATAGTGGAGGATCAAGTAATCCCGGAACACTAAATATGTCCTTAGTTGACAATGATTTCACGGATCAAGTGGAGCTGAATGGTAATGGTCGAGACCTAAAATTTGCCATCAATGATGTATCCCGAATATTTGTGGATCAAGACAACGGCAATGTCGGTATTGGGAATGTAGTTCCGAGTTCCAAATTGCATGTGAGTGGCAACCTAAAAATGGAAGGATCAAACCCCATTCTCAATATCAACCGGCAATCGGGAACTGTCTCGCAAATCACCTTTACAACCACGGGCACGACTAATGCTTCCATTTTGGTCAACAGTGCCGGCATGGGGTTTAGAGGTGGCGTCGTCGGTCCACAGATTCCCTCAAATACCATGCAGCTGAGCGTGCTGGGTGATCTGACTGTGCCCCGAACCCTGAATCTCAATGAAGGAAACCCCACTGCGTTAGCCTTATCCGTGAGGTCAGATGAAGCACTTTGGTACAACGACGATTATTTTAGTTGGGGTTTTGACGGCAATTGGAATCGCTTTGCCAAACCCATCAAAATTGGCAATGCCACGGCACCCGCAGCTGGTATCAACCTTGATGTCGCTGGTGATGTACACATCACCGGTGAGCTTACGGTAGATTCTGATGTAAGGCTCAAAGAAGAAATCAATCCCCTGAATGGGTCTCTCGGAAACGTCTTGAAAATCAAGCCCGTTTCCTATCTTTATAAATATGAGGAATTTGAGGATCTCCAACTGCCCCAACGCAGAAAAATGGGCTTAATCGCTCAACAGTTAGAAAATATTTACCCAAACCTAATCACCGAAGGAAGTACGGTACTGGACAAAGATGGAAACACGCTCAAGGTAAAAAGTGTCAATTATCTGGAATTGATTCCGGTACTTACCGGTGCTATTCAGGATTTACATACTTTGGTCGAGGCACAACAAGCACAAATTGAAAGGCAGCAAAAACTAATTGAAGAAATCCAAACCAAAATCAAGTGAACGAATTCTAACGCAACATGTCAGTTGATACAGAACCAAAATCATGGCGAGATTTGAGGAAATATCGCAAGGGATCATGGATCGGCCTCCCAACTTAATTTACCAAGCCGAACACCTTGCAGAGATGGCAAGAGGCACGCGATATACCAGGTATCCTGATACTCAAAAAATTCCGGAGCAGCTACGGGGATTGAGCCGATAAAATAGCGATCGTCATCGATTCCAAAATCCAACGGATCGGGTGACCGGTAAATATTGGTTTTATTATCCTCACCATATTTCTCCGTACGAAATAGGAAATAGTCAGCACCCATCTTCACCACGAAAGGGCATTCGGCCTGCCATAACTTACCCTTCCCCACATGTCCCCCATAAGAAACAATTTTAGACTCACTCCACTGCAGTAAATCATGAGAGGTACGGGCGTATATAGCCCCATCATTATTCGGGTGAGCTACATAGTAGCAAATCCACTTCCCATCTGCTTTGATGACCATAGCATCCCGGGTGTTGGTCTCTTTGAGGTCACCAAATAGCGCCGGATCTCCTCCGATTAATTTTCGATTGAATCTTTTCCCATCGGTACTCTCCGCCAGACAAATACGATTCCAATCGCCATAAAACATCAAATATTTACCATCCTGATTTATCACAAAGGGAGCCTGCATGCCTCCGGGATGCTCTCCCAGACTGGTATCGGCACGCATCTTTATACCCTGGCCAGGCCAATGCTCCTGATTCAGCGTCTCTCCCTCCCATCCGTAAAAGAGCCGGGTCCGGCCAATTTCCTTTGTCTTTCGGATACATGACCAGAGCTGCCAGGTTCCATCGGCTGCCTGCCAAATACCAAAATCTACGGGTTGTTGCTCATCGGAATGTAATGTGTCAAGATCCGGATTGTCAGCGATCTGCCACCAATCTTCGTGTAATACTGGCTTTAAGTGCTCCTGTGCCTGTGTTGAGATGGAAAGCAGCAGGCAGCACAGCAAAATCAACAACATCAATATTTCATTTTTTTGAGATATGCGGCCGAGCGGCTCATCGCTTGCTCCGGATCCGGCGGTGAATCACGCTCTACGAAAAAATATTTAATTCCATGTTTTATAGCTGCTTTAGTGAAAGCAGGGAAGTCTATTTCTCCATACCCCACATCGGCAAAATCACCCTCCTGATCGATGTCTTTAAAATGACAGGTAGAAAAGCGGCCCGGATAATTAGTGAGCATGTCACTTAAATTTCTTTCAGCTTTCCGGATCCAGTACGTATCCAGTTGGAAAGTAAAATAACTTTCATCCAATTCACTCAACATCAACTCGAAAGGAATTATTCCTTCTATTTCATTAAACTCCCAATTATGATTATGATAGCCCAGCATTACACCTTGATCGATACAATATTTTCCGCAATCCCGCAAAATTTCTATCATGCCTTTGATTTGCCCCATGTCGGAAAAGACATGCGGTAAAATAGCAGGAATATTGAGATACTTTTGGTTCATAATCTTACATTCCTCCACTGATTTTTTTATTCGCTTCTGAAGGCTTTCCATAGTTCCCTGACTGCCAAATATTTTCATCTGCTGGTCTCTGGGCAGGGTCATGAAATCAGATGGCGCATCAAATGCCACCCGGCCCACAGGTGCCTTCAGATTATATTTAGATAGCAGGTCTTTTACTTCGATGATGTCACGACCCAGATATCCCAGGGCAGAAAATTCCACCATCCGGTAGCCCAGATCAGAAACAAGCTTAAGTGTACCTACGAAATCTTTGGCCATCAGAGGTGTCACCGTGGAAAGTTGCAGACCGAATCCCTTTAATCTTTTTTCAACCAGGTCAGGATTGTATACCGCATTGGAGGTGAGGATTGGCAACAGGATTAGCTGCTTTATGACATTTCTCCGCTTCATATTACTTTTCTTAGATAGAGCCTAATATATCTCTTTTTATCCCTCCAGGCCGACAAATGAAAGAAAAATTAAGCTGCCAGTGAACAATTAAGTTTCCCATCTAGTCATATGAACCGAACTGCTTCCACTAGTAAATTCGATTAAACCCTTTTATGCAGACCAGTAATTCAAAAATAGATGAGTTTTAATCCTGGCCAGAAGTTGATTAACGCTGATCCGGTATCAACAATCAGCCAGAGACGTTCCATTTCACATACATTGGGCAAGGGATTGCTACTGGCACTGCCCTTGTTGATTTTTTGCTCACTAGTTTATTTAGGCATCAAACTGCTGCTGAGTTTTGTTGCTCCGCTGACACTACTTTTGGCTTCCGGAGCGGAAGTTCCACCCTGGTACCTGCACATTCTTTCCCTATTTATCGTCATAGGTCTTCTTTATCTGGTGGGACTCATACCAAAATTCGAATTGGCCAACACCTGGGCAGGCAGGATTAAGGTAAAATATCTTATGCACCTTCCCTTTTACAGACAGATTGACGATATGGTGCAACAATTTAGTGGAATAAAGAAAATGCCTTTTTCTCAGGTCGTCCTGGTAGACCCATTTGGTAATGGTGTTTTACTGACGGGTTTTGTCAGCGAAGAAGTAAATCCAAATCTTTTTACCGTTTTTGTACCGACAGCACCTAATCCGTTAAATGGAAACATTTATCACGTTCCCAAATCGAAGCTCACTTTTCTGCCTATTAGTCCAGATGTGGCTATGCGTACCATCGTGGGCATGGGGAATGGATCGACATTTTTATTTCCGCACCTCGATACAAATGAAAAGGAACAAACAAAAATTGCCAGGCTCAGCGCCTAGTAGATAAATGGGTCCTTTGCGTATTTAGAGTCCATCCGAGATTCAGCTCTCTAGCACTGAGTAAGATCTGCTCTCCCGTTTCATATATTAAGAAATCAAAATTACAACTCAGGAGCTTAACAGAATGATCTGATCCAGGTTACAAAGCATTGCAAATGAGAATTCTTAACGGTTTGCCACACCTATTTCTCAACGGCTTATCCCCTAAGGCCACTCTAGGCCTTATGCAAAAGCCTTTGGTTAAGTATACTATTCTATCCTAATATATCCTTAGCATATGTGGTTCGGTGATGGCCCTTTCCGTAGTGGTGCTGGGGTCCTTGAGTGATCCGATGTAATCGGGCGAGGTGCAGTGCACCGAGAAGCGATAGGACCGCGTTCAGCGGGCGGGATAGCAAATGTGTCGCGGCTTAATCAATGGAAGAGTGAGCAGGGAAACAAAACACCAAATCCCTAACATGAATGAGCGGAAATGTAAAAGTACCATAACCACCGACCATGGATTAGAGAAGCAGCATTTTAAGAGCTGAGGCAGTGCGCGAGAGCAAAGCACTTTAGGAAAGGTGCCCTTTTTTGGTTCCCCTCGACATGCTCGGGGCAGGCTAAATTTTAAATCCTGAGCGGAGCCGAAGGATGGGCAATCAAAAAATGAACAAATTGGTCCAATTAAGTACACGAACTATTAAATCATATCTACCCACTAAATTTGTTCAAGCACTGACAAATATTCAAAAGCCGCAACGAACACCGTAAATCAAAAACTTGGCTGTCATCAGTTTATTCCGAATTGCCGGTTGAGCCATTGAAATGCCTCCTTCTGCATTTCCCCGCTAAATTCGTGTTTCACATCCCAAATTTTTGTTTCCAGGCGAGAATCCGCATTCTGAGAATTCCAAATTTCATGTAATTTCTGGTAGGCTTTTTCAACTGCTGGCACCGGGAAAAGCCCATCATACCTTCCATGATAAAATAACATGGGTTTCGGACAGGCAATACCAGCTATATCCATGTGATCCAGATATTTAAATATTTCGGGATGCAGCATGGTATATGCGGAATTGCCTCCCGCTTTATTTTCACCGGGTTTTATCAGGTCCTTTATCGGAGCCATCCAGCAAATGGAAACAGCTGCATCTATTTCCGCTTTAAGAGCCGCTATCTGAAAAGCACGAAATGAGCCCATGGATAAGCCGATCGCTGCGATGCGCGTTGTGTCAACTTTTTCCACCGATGACAAATAGTCAACTGACCGCATATCTTCGTAAGCGATCACACCTGCGAGTGACGCTCCCAGATGCAATAAATTGCTGGAGAGGGCTTGTTGTCCCGCATAACCTCCACCTCCACGATCGCCCCAATTCAAGGCATCGATAACAAAACATATATATCCTGCCTTTGCCAACTCATCGCCAATGTAATTCCCACCATAACTCGATTTTATCCACTCCTGGGAAGAATTCATGCGATCATGAGTTACGTCAAAAGGACGGACTACCTTCTCTTTACCTATATCAAATCGAGCTCCATGATCATGCAACACCAGTGCGGCCGGGAAAGGACCGGGTCCTTTGGGTTCTAATAAATAAGTCAGAATCCGGCTATCTGCCGAAATATTCAATACGATTCGTTTGGCAACATAGGTCCCTCGATCCTCTTCTCCGATAACCACGGGGTCAAATAGCACCGGTGGTGGATCATAAAGCAGGGTCTGCATCAATTTATTGCGGGCAATTTTCCGCCACTCCGTAAAGTCGTGATAGTTGCCCGAAAGCCATGACATAGGAAAGGTCATACGATCTGCCAACTTGGTGTAGAAGACTGGTAAATTGTCGACAACACCTACCGTTTGGTAGGTTAATTTGCTGGTATCAGATAAATCAAGATCCTGGGATGAGGTAGCCTGTGCATGGGCAAAGGCATATCCCGCAAAAACCAAATATATATTAAGAAGAGAAGACTTCATGTTTTTATTAAATATTGAGATGACGCTAAAATTAGATTTTAAATCCGGTCTTCGAGAAATAAAATTGAAGGAAGACATTCTAGTTGGGCACCATTTTCTTGTCTCAGACACATCAAAGTATAATAAGGGTACCTCTATCAACCCCTTTCATGGCAAAAACAATTTTCTTTGAAAATTTATTTAATAATATGCTTCACCATACTTCGTTGATCGTCAGTCAGATAGCTACGGCTATCTTTCTTCCTCCAGCCTTATCTGGCTCGCATCTTATTAAATTTTTCCTCATTCAAAGGTAATAGAGGTACCCTAACTAAAATAAAAATCACCATGGAACCAAATACGCATCCTCAAATACTTCCTGCTTCACAGAAAAACGAAGCAGTCGAGTCCACCATAATTGCTGAGATAAAGGAAATAGCCATCAATCGGCATATTCATATAATGATGGGTGCCGGAGGTCTATCTGGTCCCGAAATAATACAATTTAATATCCCTGCAGACTTTGATTGGCCAGATGATTTAAGCATCCGGATTGATTTAATAGGTCCGGATGGAGAAATTCATGAGGGACTGGCCTGGTTATCTGAAAAACGATTGCGAGCTGCGATTCCAGTGATGAATCAAATCCCTAGTTGTTCGACAAATGTGATGACTAATCGTGAAACTGAGTTTAATTCCAAGCTTAATCATTTGTTGTCGTCGGAAAGAATCGATAAGACACTCCTGGCAGAAACCCTGGAATTACTTTACTTATTAAGAAACCGGACTCTGATGATCGATCCGGATAAGTCAGTAAGAAACCATAAAATAACATTTTCCTTATTCTACAAAGACAAACTAATACTCAACCGGGAAAGTGAAGAGATCATGGAAAAAAACATTAATTGGGACCGGCGTATCCTCGATATCACGAGCCCCTATTTTTTAAAAATGCCCAGAGAGTCTGTCCAGGAAATTCTGGAGGAGATCAGAAATTCGTTTTGTTTGTTTCTTGGCCCATTTTCACCCGAATGTCTTTTATTTGGAAGCTATCTGGATTCCGATCCTCCCAAAATAAAAATTGAATGTGATTTAAACAATGGACGCACCGCAGGAATGGTAACGGAAGAGGGTAGATTAATCACATTCAATGGCTCTTATTTTCTCTGCGGTGATTGTCTGGAGGGAATCGTATTGCATGAACTCAGTCACGTCTACGATCATCTGCAAAATAAATTTACTGCAAGCAAGAGATATTCCGAAGCGTCGGTAGAACTGGAGGAGGCCCTTGCGGAGCAGGAAATAATCGAAAATGAATTTGGATTGCCTACACCAAACGAGTGGCGGCGTCGCCGGGATGCCATCAGATCCCGCATTCGGAGTCTACGCGAGGAATGTGATCTTCAAGAGATCAGGGCCATACAGGAGAAAATGGAGTCAGAATGCCGGGCGCTTTTCCACATGCTGCATTTCTACTCGCGCATTTACGTTGGTGAAGACTGTGCTTGCTCGACCATGGCCGTCAAGGGAATGATTGCTCAGTTGGTGGGATTCTGGTCCACTTTACCCACTAGACTGAGAGAGGTAAATCTCGATGCACTCAAAACCTGTTTGACGCAAATCAAAGAATGGATAGACCAGGTGGAAAATGAAAAGGTTAAGACCACGCTGAGTCAAGACCAGGTCTCGCAAGAGCACGATGAGAGCTGGACAGAATACCTGGATCGGCTAATACAGCATGGTCCATGATCTCAGTCTCACTCATCTTTGAAATTTATGGTTTTGAATGAACCGGTTGCGGAAAATGGAATTAACCGTCATCCAAGCCAAAGAGTTATGGTCAAAATCCTGATCAAGTTAATAAGCAGTGAAAAAATCACCAAAATGTGATTTGGTAAGATTTCCGTAAAGGCTCGGGCGAATTTTTGCAAGGTTTAAAAAGATGAGAGCTACCTGCATTGGCAAAAGAATCTCTGGAGCCTTATCTAGACCAGATGGAGCTATTTCTGGTCTAAATGCCACTCTCGGTCTTCGCAGTC
>JABDLW010000153.1 GCA_013001805.1 Saprospiraceae bacterium
TGGACGGGGCAAACTTTTGGCAGCCCCGATGCTCCGATCGGGACAGGCGCCAGTTTGACAAAACTGCCAGACTGCTCGGGGCTCCCCATCCGCTGAACGCGGTTCTTCTCGCTTCGAGGTGCACTGCGCCTCGCCCGTTTGCATTGCAACCGGATCGCTCAAGAACACTCACCTGCGAACTACTAGGCTGGAAGGAGACCTTTTCCAAAGGTCTTTGGTAGGTCGCTGCTCTTGCTTTATGTGGCACTGGTTATCATTGGTTTTAGTTTTTTCAATCTTTCCATTTTATCCATACTTTGATTTAATTCGAAATCTTATTTCCAATACTAAGAAAGACCGGATTAGATCATTAGGTTAAGCTCCCGAAGTATTGTTTCTTGAAAAGTCATTTTGTTAAGGTCTTCCTTGAAAGGACTCAGATGCATGATTATTATTGCGAAAAATGATGTACAAAGATAATCCCGATCCGAAGAACATATATAAAAATAGTGTTATCTGTTAATGAAGTTACTGTCAAGAATAGTTAATAGGAGCTAAAGGGAAGCTACGCGACCACTGCCTATGAGTCGGAACAAAATCGGAATCAACAGCAAAATTAGATTTTGGTGGAATGGTAAGATGGCAAATCTAGTGTAGCAAACTTTAAGTAAGTTTAGTAAATAACGTAGTTATTTTGTGCCAAGGCAAATCCCAGATGCTGACCGATAGCGTCAGTAAAAGCTGAACCGCTCGTGGCCTAAGCTACATAAGGCTTCTGATGATGAAGTATTGGTCCAGAAGAACTTATTAGATGATATATTATATACAGTTTGCTACCCTAGCATACATTTTTCCTGATTTCCTGTCAACTAAGTTTACCAATAGTTTCTCTGTGCTATTAAGAACAAAATCAAATAGCACATATCATGAAAAATCAAATAACTGCCTTGTTCTGTATTTTAAGTATATCTGTCTCGGCACAAATTGCCGGAGAATTCAATAGTTCCTCAGCCACAGCCATCAGAGCCAGTAGCAGCTCGGGTCGGGGTGTCCATGCCTCCAGCGTGACCAACTATGCCGTTTTCGGGCTGGGTGGTACCATGCCCGGAGTACGCGGTGAGAGTTTAAGTGGTAATGGTGTCGAAGGGCATGGGCAGACCGGATTTGGAGTATTTGGTGAAAGTGAAAATGGCATCGGCGTATATGGTGTAAATAGAGGAACCAATGGTCCGGGTGTAGCCGGATATAGCTATGATGCAGTAGGGACCAGGGGTCAAAGCCAAAACAATTATGGAATCCACGGCCAGAGCTTTACTATGCCGGGGGTGTTTGGATATAGCAATTTTAGTTATGGTGTCGAGGGCAATGGGACCAATAATCACGGGGTACATGGATCAAGTGAAAATTCCTTTGGCGTTTATGGTACCAGTGAAGGAGCCGCTGCGATCTACGGATATAGTGTCTCCCAGGTAGGCATGATTGGATTTAGCAACATGAACTATGGAATTACGGGAAGCAGTGTCAACAATCACGGGGTGACCGGGAGCACCACGTCGAGCAGCCATTTCGATTTTTATGCCTTCAGCACAGGAGGGAACAACTTTGGTACGGCTTCATCTCGCCGGTGGAAAGAAAATATCCGGAACATTCCGGATCCATTAGAAAAAATAGCAAGGTTGCGTGGTGTTTATTACGACTGGGATGCAGCACATGGTGGTGCTCATGCCGTGGGATTTATTGCTGAAGAAGTGGGGGAGGTGTTACCGGAAATAGTGGTATATGAAGAAAATGGAGTTGATGCCGTGGGTCTGGACTACAGTAAAATGACACCATTATTGGTGGAAGCGGTCAATGTCATGCGACAAGAATATCAAAAGAAATTTGCCGCCCAAGATCTTGAAATCGAGAAGCTAAGAGCGGAAATAATGGAGATGAAAAAGGCATTACTGCCTTAATACTATGCCTCAGATGATCCTGAAGCAGGGCTACTGGAAGGAATCAGACTTTTCCTATCTTGAAAGAGTCCAATTTTCAACACAATGATAAAGGCTCCGGCAGTCGCAGTTTTGATTTTTTTCACCACTTTAGTATTCATTCGTTGCCAATCTGCGAGTGACCAAGCCGAGGACTTTTTCCGGCCTAATATTGTCATTATCCTGGCTGATGATTTTGGTGTTGGTGACATTCAGGCGCATTATCCCGGCAATAAAATCCGTACGCCCTTCCTTGACCAGTTGGTGGGTGAAGGGATGAGTTTCACCGATGCCCATAGTGGTTCGGCAGTCTGTACGCCCACTCGCTATGGTTTGCTCACCGGTCGTTATTGTTGGCGCACGCCCTTACAGGAATGGGTGCTAGCCTGCTACGAGCCGCCCCTGATCAAAGCCACTGACTTAACCTTGCCTGCCTTTCTTGGCCAGCAGGGATACCAGACTGCCTGCATCGGAAAGTGGCATTTGGGTTGGAATTGGCCTGGTGAAAATGAGAGCCGGATGATCGAGGAACCCAACGGGTTGAAAAATGAGCATTGGTATTTCGACCGCCCTATTCCTGGCGGGCCGAATACTCGTGGTTTTGATTACTACTTCGGCACCCATGTGCCAAATTTTCCTCCATTCACCTTTACTGAAAATGACCGGATTGTACAGCAACCGACCGAGAAATATCAGTATGATCCCACGGAAGGTGTGGTCATGCCCAAAACCTTCGATGGCGCCCCCATCGCTCCCGGATGGCGTTTTGATCAGATTCTACCTACCATTACCCAGCAGGCGGTCCAATACATACATGAGCAGGCCGGTAAGGATGATCCTTTTTTACTCTACTTTTCCATGACTTCACCCCATGAACCGGTAGTGCCCTCCGATGCGTTTGACGGAAAAAGTGGGATCGCTCCCATTGCCGACTTTGTGATGGAAACAGATTGGTCGGTAGGACAAATAATGCAGGCGCTAACAGAATCTGATATGGCGGATAACACCCTGCTGATATTCACGGCAGACAATGGGCATTCTGGTTATACAGGATGGGAAGACTTGCTGGCGGCTGGTCATCATCCCAGTGGTCCCTTTCGTGGCCATAAAGCAGATATTTGGGAAGGAGGTCACCGCGTACCCTTTATTGCGCGCTGGCCGCGATATGTTGCAGCAGGCTCGAGCAATAATCAGCTCTTGTGCCTGAATGACATTTTTGCCACTTGTGCCGATCTCCTGAAAAAGCCTCTACCCAACAATGCGGCTGCTGATAGTCACAGCTTTTTGGCTGCTTTGCAATCCAGGAAAGATTCGGCTTCACGTCCGGGTATTGTGCATCATTCGGTGCACGGTGAATTTTCTTATCGCCAGGGTCCATGGAAGCTAGTATTTCAAATGCCAACGTCACAGCGTTCTACTTCGCGTGGGAAGGAGACCATAGTGAGTTTGTATAATTTGGATGCCGATCAAACCGAGACTACTGACGTGGCAGATGCATATCCTAACGTGGTCAGTAAGCTGACAGCGGCACTGGATACCATCGTCAATAATGGCCGAAGCACTCCGGGTGCCAGACTTCAGAATGATGTTCCGGTGGACTTTCGAACCGTCCAGGAAAGACGCTGGATGGCGGGTGATCCCCAATAACCATCTTGAGGTGTGATCCCAAAAAACCACTTCAAGCTGGATGCTTCTATTCAAAGTTTGAAAGTAAGATAGATTGAAATCGCCATTGGATTTAACCCTTGGATTTCCGGTTTGGACTACTTTACTATAGCTTGACACAGCATTAGTAACTATTTAAGGAGCCTCACCTGAGGGATAATCTAGATACCACCTCATTATGGTTCCATCTGATCTTTTCCACTTTTAGTGGTGATTTCAACTACCCCATTTGCACCCCGTGATCCATAAATGGCCGAGCTACCATCTTTAATAACGTTGATAGATTTCACCTGAGCGGGATTGATCCCACTTAATTGTGAAGAATTAACTGGCACACCATCAACCACAACTAGTGCAGGACTGGTGCCATTGATGGTACTATTTCCTCTAATGATCAATTCACCATTTATTACTTGAACTCCTGCAAACTTACCGGAGATCGCATCATAAATATTATTGTAAATTGAAAAATCAATATCCTTGCTACTTTGGCTCGCCATCGCACTGAGTTTGTCCCGGTCTGATGCCAGGGTAAAACCCAGTGCGTTCTCAAGGTTGTTTTCCCCGGATTTCAATCTTAAATTAATGGCCGCATACTTTATGCTACCATCAAGTTTCACACTCTCGCTGTAAAACCCCTTAGCGGTGACTTTCAGTTTATCTTTTTTCTCACAAGCAATCGAAAAATTGCCCAGGGTGTCAGACTTAACTGTTTCTTTACTGCTTTGGGCAGTGATATCTGCACCAAACAAAGGAATGCTATCGAAGGTGGTTACAACACCTTGAATCACCTTTTCCTGGGCATGAAGATTTGATATGTATACGCAC
>JABDLW010000171.1 GCA_013001805.1 Saprospiraceae bacterium
TGAAAGAATGATAACTAAATTCCCGGCTGACGTAATGATTATCTTCTTCCTCCCTTTCAGAACTACTGTCGCAGGTAATGGTTAACATCCCATTGTTGACAGTGATTTCAAAATCATCTTTTTTCAGACCGGGTGCTGCAACCTCAATTTCATAACTTTCCTTTTTTTCCGAAGTATTCATGGCAGGCGTAAAATCACCGGTCATGCCGAGCAAATTGCGGTACCGGTCGTTAAAAAAATCGTCCAGTGACCTACGGTAAGATGCGGGGTGAGAAAAATTTCTCCAGTTGGTGAGTCTCATAAAATCAATTTTAAATTAAAGTATATTTCGATTACTTATAAAACGCACGTGCATGGGGTATGTTCGATCCCGATCTTTTTTTTTACGTTGTAAACCAAATGGTTATTTATTAAAAAAACGCACAGCACTACCGACCCTTTTTCTCTCCGGTTTTTAATCACTTGCAACCTGGATTTGGTATTAAATACTGTGCGCGCATGCAACAGCCGACACCCAATTTCCACAAACTTGACTAAACACCATCCGATTCTTTTTCATCAACAAAAACGGCTTTACCACTGACAATTGATAAGGTAAACCTTTTTTTACAGTAGACTGATTTGCGTTGATGTGGTCCGTCTGTTCGCTGCTACAAAAGTGAGAAAAGGCAGGGAACATAAATTTTTCGCTAAGGGGACGCAACTACGCTCATGCATAAATCCATACATAAATCCTTTTATAGTCTCATCAAGAAGGTTTAACTAAAGAGGAGAAATAGGCCACTATTGGGATCTGGCTTTAAACCATTCTTTCGATCTCTCCATGTAATAGATGTTTCGGAATCAATACATTAACTTCCGTTGCTGAATTTGCCGTCTTCGAAAAGCAATATTCCAGGGAGATTAAATAATGTTTAGTTGTTGAGCCAAACCCTTAGCGGCATCAATATCCACACAAAAAAAGTCAAAACGGCCTTGGCATTTTCCATCTTCATTTACATTAAAAAGCAGGATTCCTACAAATATTTGAACATGTCCGCCAACGCCTTGTTTCACAAACAGTAATTAATAATTACCAATCACCTAAAGACTACCATCAAAATTATACCTATAAAATTCTCCGACCTGGCTTTTTACCGGGATGTGATCAAGGCCACCTTCTCCCGGTTCTTTGTAAAAGATATGCTGAGCCAATCGGCTGCACTTTCCTTTTATACCATTTTTTCCCTCCCACCCATGCTATTGATCATTCTTAAAATCACCACTCAGATTTACCAGGAGAATGAAGTAAAACAGGCCATTTTTGCTGAAATAGGAGATCTTGTCGGTAGGGATGGAGCCGAACAATTAATGAACACAATTGATAAGCTGAACATCTTCGAACCAAACTGGTGGGCCACGGCCGTGGGTATCGGCACGCTGATAATTACTTCCACCACGGTGTTCATCACTATGCAAAATGCCCTGAACAGCATCTTCGGAGTGAGGGCAAATCAACTTAAAGGTTCCGGGATTTTGAAAATGGTGCGTGACCGGGCCGTTTCGTTTGCATTGCTGGTTAGTGTGGCCTTCATCTTATTGGTATCCCTCACAGTCGATGCTCTGCTGACTTCGTTCAGCAATTATTTGGAACAATGGATCGGCGATCTTTCGATCATTGTGATCATTTTGACTTCCATCATAGTACCCTTGGGGGTGATCACTTTATTGTTTGCTATGCTCTTTAAGTTTTTACCTGATGCCATACTGCGTTGGAAGGATACCTGGGTGGGTGCTTTAGTAACCGCCATTTTGTTTGCCCTTGGCAAATATTTGATCGGATTTTATATCGGCAAAAGCACGGCAGCAAGCCTGTACGATGCGGCGGGCAGCGTATTAGTAGTGATGTTGTGGGTTTATTATGCGTCTGCCATATTTCTGTTCGGGGCCGCCTTTACTTATGTCCGGGCCAAATTTTTGCACGGGAGGGTCCAGCCTGCAAACTATGCCGTGCTGGTAGAGCAAAAGGAAGTCGAGGTGGAGAAAGGGGCAGATTGAACTTTAAGTGTTTAGTAATAAAGATCTCCGTTGATAGTCTTTCAAACAAGTTGATGACATTCTTTGGTTAAATAGCCAAATCCTCTTCACCTGGTCCAAAAAGCATTTCCTCTGAAACTTCGTGACCACCATGTACCTAATGTTTCGACTTTCTTTTTATAATTAAAAAGCTGGTTTATATTAATCAAACATTAGTTTTTTGATCAGTATTGAAAAACCTTGCCACCAGCTAAAACTTCCTGTTTAACAGCATCGAAAGTCACGTGTAATCCAGTCCTTAGTGCGGCAGTGGTCATGATGTTGGCAATAGAATGGTTATAAGCTGCTTCCACCGGTCCATTGGTCTTTTTCCTGTTTCGCACGCACTCCATCCAATTCAACATATGTAGCGTGGTAGTATTATCCTTTCCGGTATTAGCGGAAGTTACTACTTCTACTTCGGCATCGCTAAGGTTGAATTCATCCAGTTTGTGGGCCTTTAGCCCCATTTTATTAGCATGACGTGCTTCAAGGCCACCGTTCGGAGTCACTTTATTTGTTTTCAAATTTAGTTCACCGGCATTGGAATAGTAAATTTCCTTAGTGCCACCGGCTGAATTGGTAAACCGCGATGAATAGACCACTTGAAAGCCACTTTCAGGATTATCTGCCGGACCATAGTCGAAGACAGCGGTCATGGTATCAAAATTCTTGCGTCCATCTTTCCACAGATAAATTCCGCCATTTGCTGCCACACTGCGAGGATGGTCCAACCCGGAAAACCAGTGCACCGTATCGATTTGGTGTGACATCCATTGACCCGGAATGCCCGAAGAATAAGGCCAGAAGAGTCGATACTCGAGGTACTTTCTAGGATCCCAGGGTTCATAAGGGCGGTTCATGAGATAGCGTTTCCAGTCGGTATCTGATTCCCGAATCTCTTTGGTTAATTCCGGTAATCGCCAGCGTCCTGGCTGATTTACATTCCAGGTCATTTCAACCATCACGATATCACCAAACTTGCCCGACCTGATGTAGTTGTTGGCGGCATGATAATTCGCGCCACTTCGACGCTGGGATCCGATTTGGAAAATAATTCCCGAGTCGTGCACGGCTTTGATTCCTACCCGGGCGTCTGCCATGGTCTCAGCGAATGGTTTTTCGACGTAAGCATCCTTCTTTGCGGAAGCAGCCTGTACGGTATGCAGTGCGTGTTGAAAATCAGCCGTGGAGATAATGACTGCGTCAATCTCGTCCTTTTCGTACATCTCCTCGTTGTTTCTCCAGGTACCAATTTTATTACCAGATTTCTTTTCCAGGTAGGCTTGCCCTTCATCCCTACGTCGATTCCAAATATCGGACACTCCCACAATCTCGAAATTTTGATTTTTGCAATTTTCCATAAATGCCGGAATCAATGAACCTTTAGCCCTACCGGAAAACCCCACAATTCCCACTCTCACCCGATCATTTGCACCCAGGATTTTACCATAACTTCTTGCACTGAATCCAGTCGCCATTCCCACAGTACTTATTGCCGTTTTCTTGATGAAATTTCGTCTACTCTTGCTCATTATCATATCATTTTTAATAGTTTGCTAAGATGAGAATTTGATTTGATTAATTAAAATCGTGAGACAAAGAGTATCAATTATTCCACTTTCATTTCATTTTTTATAGTCATTGGTTTTCTACATTGCACTTATTTCCCGGGAATGATCTTGTTTTATTCAATTATTTCATTAAGTTAAAGTCATTTCAACTAATGTCCATTGGCAGGTGTAAAAATCCAATATTAAATCCCCAAATCGATGTTTAGAACAACTCTTTCGTCTCTGTTATTTCTTCTATTGATTGGGCTGGCTTGTACACCTAAAACAAAATCCCATGAAACGGCCGTTCAGTCGCATCCCAATATACTATGGATTGTCGTCGAAAACTTCAAATTGGATTTTGGCTGTTATGGCGCCGAAAATGTGGAGACACCGAATATTGATGGACTGGCAGCCCATGGTATGCGTTATACCCGTGTATTCTCGACTTCGCCGGTTTGTGCCCCAAGCCGGTCTGCTTTTATGGTTGGTCATTACCAAACCAGCACGGGTACTCACCATATGCGCTCACATCGCGACGATGACTACCGTCTTCCGGAGGGTGTACGTCCCATCACGCATTGGCTTCAGGATTCAGGATATTTTACTGCCAATATCACTCACATTGGAGACAAAGAGGTAGGGACCGGAAAACTCGACCTCAACTTCGTCAATGAGGGACCCATTTATCAATCAGATAATTGGTCGGCGCTCAAAAATAATCAACCCTTTTTTGCCCAAATAAACACCCCCGAAGCGGAGTATGACATATATGATCGTCAAAGTGCAGAAAAATTCCGGGTAAAATGGGTAGGTGAAGATTGGCACCCAAAGATT
Organism: Saprospiraceae bacterium; assembly: GCA_013001805.1. Classification (GTDB taxonomy): domain Bacteria; phylum Bacteroidota; class Bacteroidia; order Chitinophagales; family Saprospiraceae; genus JABDMH01. The sequence continues at coordinate 4,446 of JABDLW010000171.1, forward strand.
GCCACTCCGGAAAACGTCTCAGTACCACCTTATTATCCTGACCATGAAATTACGCGGCAAGAATGGGCTCGATATCTCAACTCCGCCTCCGGACTCGACGTTCGAATTGGGTGGATAATAGAGCAATTAAAAAAGGATGGCCTGGCAGAAAATACCATAGTTATGTTTTTTGCCGACAATGGTCGCATGGAAGCTCGTGGCATTCACTGGGCCTGGGACACTGGTCTGCATGTACCGATGATTATTCATTGGCCACAAAGTATGCATCCTCCGGAAAGTTATCAACCGGGCGCCGTCAATGATGAGGTCATTAGTCTTCTAGACATTACCGCTACCACTTTACATGTGGCTGGTATTCCCAAGCCAGATATTATGCAAAGCCGGGTATTTCTAGGCAGCCACATTGACCCACCGAGGGAATATGCATTTAGTGCACGCGACCGAATTGATGAAACCGTCAATCGTATCCGATCTGTCCGTGGTAAACGCTACCACTACATCCGTAACTACATGCCGGAACAAGGATTGGCCTCGCTTAACCGCTATAAAGAAAAGTGTTTCCTGGTTATGCCGTTGTTGCGAAAGATGTACGCTGAGGGAAGCCTGAATGAGGCTGCTGCTGAATTAATGAAGCCTTTGCCATATGAGCAACTCTATGACACGCAAGCTGATCCACATGAGATACACAACCTGGTCGATTCCGACAACCCGGCACATCAATCGGCTCTTTCAGAGCTTCGCCTGGCATTAGATGAGTGGATGATTGAAACCGGCGACCTGGGGCATATTCCGGAGCCCCCCGAAATCGTGACACCATTTGAAAAAGAAATGCACGATTGGTTTGGGACTCCTGACTGGTATGATTATAAGGTTTCAAACGAATGAAAGCGAGAAATATAATTGGAACAGTTTATCTGAGATATCCATTTAATAACCTGACACAGGGGACTTGCAGGTAGCGTCAACTTCTCAAAAAATTGCATTATTTACTTATTTTCTGAAATTGCAAATCTGACTTTTGGGATCCATCCGCAATTCTCAATTTTTCCCTTATCGGGAGCATCGCTTCATTTTTATCTTGAAACCGCTCCATGCGGGATAGAATTTTGTTGAGCAATTGAAGTACGTCATTGATAAATGGCCCTTTATTCAACATTACGCATTCAGCCTTCAATGCAGCTGTAGCATCCGTAATCTCTGCCCTGGAGGGCACACCTTTTTTTGCAAAACTTTCCAAAACCTGAGTTGCCCAAACAACCGGGATATGGGCAGCACCGCACATAACCAATATTTCTTGCTGGACTTTTCCAATGTTATCCCACCCAGTTTCTACAGCAAGGTCTCCCCTGGCTATCATAACGCCAATATATTTGACTTTCATGGCGGCAAGTAAAATCTCCACCAGATTGTCAAAAGCAAATCGAGTCTCTATCTTAAGTATAATACTCAACTTGTTGATTGCATCCAATTTTTCCAATGAAGTCAATAATGCCTCCACATCATCCTTGGAATTCACAAAGGAAAAGTTTACCACATCGGCATGTTTTACAATAAATTCCAGATCAGTCTTGTCTTTGGCTGTTAGTCCACTTATTCCAAGATTTGTGTTCGGGAAGTTCATTCCCTTTTCAGCCTTTAATTTGGATCCCTTTTCTTTGGCCCTGGTAATAAGTACCTCAACACGATCCGAAAATATGGTCTCGATCCGGCCTTCGATCTTACCATCGTCAAACAAGACAGGTTCACCGACTTTTAACCGATCAAGAACCTCGGGAAGTTGACAAGAGATACTTGCCCGTTCCATGAGGTTGCCATCTTCATCAAACCATGCCGGATTACCTGGTGAGTCAGCTTTAGTGATAGTGAGGATGTCATTGGTCCTCAGTAAAAGGGACTGCTCGACAGGAGGAATTTCACCCACTACACCTTCGTCCAACACTCTATTTTCACAACGCAAAGTCGTACCGGTACCGATATAGGAAGTTTCATAACAATGCACTTCGGTCTCTTGCTCACTAACACCGACCACTTTTAGTTTGCGCACCTTATTCCTCGTGTCGGTTAGGGTCAATATATCACCCACGGCTAATTTCTGAAGCCATTCTGTCTTAAGAGGCAAGGTATTGGGTTCCGAATCGTCCTTAATTTCAGGAATCAATACAAGTAAAGCAGGACTAACAATATTTCCACTTTCGTCCCGTTCCGGGCTGAATTTTCGAATCTTGGGGCCAGGTGTAATGCTACCAGTTCTAATCTTTGGCCCGGCAAGATCCATTGTGATCTTCACCTTCTTACTGAGGGCCTTTGACGCTCTCTTTACATTCAAAATGATTTTTTCCCAAATCTCAGAATCGTCATGAGCACAATTGATTCGCGCACAGTTCATTCCATTCCGTACCATTTCATGAACCATTTGATAATCATAAGCAGCCTGGGTGGGCTGAGTGACCATAATTCTGACCCTTCTTCCTTTGGAACGGTAGCCCAAAAGCTCTTTTGTATGTCTGGTCAATAGCCTTTTCCCATTTCTTATGGATAGTCCGGCTTTTGGGTTGTCAAGGGGTTGATTTCCTAACAAGCTATACAGGATGAACCTTGTTTTTAACAAACTTGACATCAAATGACCCTCTGCTTTTGCCAGCCTGGTCAAAGCCAAATTTTTTAGCTTTTTATGGACGGTTCTTAAATCGAATTTTCTAAAGGCATTGTAGTGAATTAGATTTCTGGCACTTTTATAATACTGGGGATTTATCTGTGACAAAAGGGCTTCATTATCAGCCTCTTCAAGTCGGACAGCATCCAAGATGATTTCAATTTGAGCAATCAACTCTTTTATTTTTTCTGTTTTGATTTTCATTTAGCACAGGTTTGAAAAAAACAGAGTCATTAAACTCATTCTTAGCATGAGAAATAAGAGGCTTGTTCATTGGACTGACGACAAATCATAAAATCATGCCCTTGTCAGGACTTAGGCCCGACAAGATAATGGAAGAAATCCTTATTTCTGCAATTACCTAATGTAATTCAGAGATCATCGCTGGTTGCCCCTAGAGGAGGCTGTTGAAATACCCAACTTGTGCTGATTTTACTACTACTATTTTATTATTTCAAAATCACAAGCCGTTCTCATCATTGCTAACTTCGTTGATCCCCTGCCTGGCATGCCACGGCAGACAGGTCAGTCAGTTACCGCCCGGTATCTTCCCCGTCCGTACCGGCACGGGCGGGCTTCGTCTCGCCTCGTCAGAAAACGACGATTTACGGCTTCAGCAATCAACTTTAGTATTTCATCATTCTCCTAGGAGGTAGTACTAAGGCCTCTTGATTGCTTTTGATTTTTAGAAGTGACAATTACAACACAATAATTCAATTGAAAATATTTTTTTGTCAAAAATGTGAGATTCTGATCTGGCTTCCAACGAGAAAGGAACCTTATCCTCAACATATTAAAGTAGCCACACAATCCCTCTAGATGAGATATTTGGATATTTATTCTGGAATACTTAACGGAATAAAAGTCTAAGAACCTTGTCAAGACAAGTTTAAAGTGTTTGAATTTGGGGAAAAAAAGCTGCCCAGGAAAACCAATAGCCAATATAGGAAGTGATGGGTAATAACCTGGCGCCTTGCATTGGGCCACTGACAGCTTCGCCGAAAACGTTCCATTTACTTCCACCCTCATCACTCATAATTACCTGGGGGTCATCGTCGGTATTAATGCTGAATCTAAGTAGTTGATTACCCTCTGTAGTGCGTCTATATGCCACCAAAAAATTCTCTTCCATGTTGCCAATGACAACGATATCCCGACCGGCAAACTCGGTATTAAAAAGCCGGCGTCCTTCATTAAAGTGACGGAAACCATAAAATTTTGCCTGATTACCGACGAGGATTCCTAAACCCCGGTGCTTTCCAGGAAAACGTATATCCTCATTTGTCACGGGAAACAAAAGCTGGTCGTGATTGGTTTTGTAGGGCCCGTAAGGATATATCGCATAGTTGCGATCGAAACCTGTATTCGTGTTGAGCACCTCGCTATTGGGAAACATGACTTTCCATCTTGCCCAAGTCATTTCCACCAGTGGATACGTTTCGATTTTCTGACCCGTGTAAGGTCCATTTACACTGGTGAGTAGCATTTGCGACCAATTACTTTCTGTACTTCGGTCATAGGGTAGCAGATTGTTATTATACAGCAGTCCGGAAACGCCAAAAGAATGCACCTCTCCCTCAATCTTTCGATTCCAGGCGATGGCAGTGCCGGTGAGTGGACAATAAGTAATGGCCACATACAGATCTTCAATTTGATCATTGACAATTTCATGATAATCCAATATCGGGTGTGGATAGGCACGGACCTGATCTCCAACTTTTATCCCTACCACCAGGTCTTCGTCTTCTAAAAAATCGATCAATTCAACACTAGAGAAATCAGGATTGTCAATAGAAGGAATGCCATCTCGACCGGTTCCCCCATCATATACATCCTCCTGTGGGATGAGCCATTCGTCAGGCATTTCATTGACCTTAGGCGTCGTGACGGTCCCGGGAGAAAAAGGTTCTGTGTTCTTTCCACAACCAATAATTAGTGCAAAAATTAAGACAATCAATATAAGGCGGTCACATAATGTGAATGTCATAGGTCATTTAATTAACAAAACCATCATTTAATGATGAAGCACAATGATTCTCCTGCAATGGATCGTAATTCCTCTATTATTGGCACGATACTTCACTATAATGTATTTCATTACCGGACAAAAATAAGCAGGAAGTAATTCTTTTGTCTTAAAATTGACAAATTCTGTGCCTACGGTGATATTATGTCAAACTAAGGCGGGAGTGACGGCTATGCCCTTGGCAATCTAATTCCGTCCCTTCTTATTGATCACCTTATCTTCATCAAAATCAAGTTGGCTTAAGTAAATCGTGATCTTGTGAATCTCCTCATTGTCAATGTTTTTAATGAGATAACTGACAGAGGGATCATCAGCAGTGGTATCAAATTCAAGTGTACCGAATGAGCATTGCTTATTATAGCCAAATAAAGAACCAGACATCAAGTTATGGGTATGAATATTGGTCAACCGGGAACTCATAAACTCGTATAGATCGTAACTATCTGGTCTGGTTATTTTCCAGGCATCAGACCGGTGCCGGTCGGCTGCCAGTAAAAGGACTCCGGTGATTTGATTCTCGGCAATAAATGAAAAAATCTCTTCACGCTCCTGGGCAAATCCATCCCAGGTATCGTCACTACCGGGTTTGGTATTCTTAGCCCAAGGCACAGATGAAGCAAGGATTTTGAATGTAGCGTTAGAATTCTTTAGCTGATCCAATAGCCATGATTTTTGGAAGCTGCCCAACATGGAAGGATCTTTGACGGTTTTAGGATTTTCGCGATAGTAACGACAATCAAGCATAATAAAATCAATATCGCCGACAGAAAAATCAAACCAGCATCCGGGATGGGCAGTGCCTCCTCCGTAGTATGGGTTGGCCCACTGGTTTTGAAATAAATTCCAAACTGGTCTCTTCCAGGCGGGCACTTCAATTTCCGGACCACCCTCCCCATCATTTATGGTAAAATCATGATCATCCCAGATCGCATAGATGGGAGTATTCTGAGTAAACCGGCGAAATTCAGGCCGGCTCTGACGGCGATAATAACAATACTCCTGAGCTTCCGGAATTTCGGGATAATCGATATATACATTATCACCTAGTAATAAAAAAGCATCAAATGATTGTTGGGATAGTGTGTCCCACATTCGCTCAAACCAGGGCGTATAGCCCGCACCTCCACCAAAACCTATCCGCGCTTTAATTTTTGTTCCGTCTTTAATCCCCGTTTTGATCGTACCACGATCAAATAATAATTGATCGCCCGAATAAATCCGGTAAAAATATGTAGTTGCCGGCTTTAAATCTGGCAGATCAACCATCGTAGCTAACCCATCTGGACTGGTTTTCACCTCTACTACTTTTACTGGTTGAAACGTATCAACCGCAAGCACTTCGATTTTAGCCGCAAGACTGTGACTGGTTCTAAACCAAATCTTCGCAGAACTGGATGTGACACTACCCAACATGGGTCCATGAATCAAACCATTTGTGTTTTTGCTAACAAACTCTTGAAATTCGCCAGTAGCATGTAGATTTTTTAACAAACTTTTCGGACCGGCAATAAATCTTTCGATAGGCATGCCGGAGTCCACTGCTTTCCTTAAATGATCCATAGATTCAGGGATCATATTTTTTACCGAGTAAGCCACAGTCAGGCAATAATGAGATTCAGCATCATCGGGATAACTAAGCAAATACTCCTGAAGATTATAAATAGCAGTGTCAGCTTTTCCCTGAGCTATTGCCGCTATGGCATTGGTTGGTCTTTTCTTATATTGTTCGTCGGTTGGATAAGCATTTTGGCCTGGTAAAGGCAGCAACCCAAATAACCATAGACAGATCATCAGGATTCTACCGTGAGTAAATCGGTGTATTGACCACCCAACAGTCTTCTCATGATTCCTCCCTAATCGAGCGCTCATACTCTATTCATTTGGTTTAATTTGTTACTTCTTCACAGCGAAATGCTCTTGGCAATCTACAAAAAAAGGAGATCTCCTGATGATGGTGAACCATTACATCTCGGGTAATGAAAATGAATAAGTAAGAAAAGACAAATAAATTATCTTAGAGCCATGCTTAAAATTAGTCAACTATTTACTTATCCGGTTAAATCTCTGGCAGGAATATCTCTGAATTCCAGCAATGTTACTGAAAAGGGATTGGAATATGATCGCCGTTGGATGCTGGTCAATGCAGAT
>JABDLW010000178.1 GCA_013001805.1 Saprospiraceae bacterium
GTATCTTAGTCAAGAGTTTGCCGGGCTGCACCAGCAATGGCAAAAAATCCAGCGCAATATTGAATTAATCGGTCGAGGGGAAGAGGGTGAGTTGCGCATCGGATTTGTGGGCAGTGCTATGCAAGCGGTGATAGCTTCGGCCTTGGTACGTCTCAATAGATCGCACCCCGGTATCCATACCAACCTGCAGGAAATCACCAACCAGGCTCAAATAGAGTCGGTGTTACGACAAAAACTGGATGCCGGATTCATTCGAACGGAGCATCTCCCGGCCGGCATTGCTTCAAAAATGGTTTTGGAAGAAAACTTTTGCCTGGTACTGCCAGAAGATCATTGGACGACAGCAGATAAGTTCAGGGCATTGTCAGAACTTAAAAATGAAAAATTCATCTTTTTTGGCACCAGATACAGTCCGGATTATTATGATCTAATCTGGAGCATCTTTAGTGATGAGGGCTTTGCTCCCGAGATTTCACACCGTTCAGTGCATGCGGCCACGATTTATAAATTGGTGGAAAGCCACCTGGGGATAGCCATTGTGCCAAAATCGCTTACCCACGGGTTTGATTTTGGAGTCAAATTTATTGAGTTGGATCAAATTCGTCAAAAGACCCGCCTCTATCTTATTTGGAAAATGGAAAATAGAGATGAATTATTGGATAATTTTATTAAATTATTTTGATTGATTTTTAGCATTTCGCAATTGCGGGTGATCAATCCTTCAGGATGTTTCCAATTTATACCCAATTGTGTATCTTGACGCGACCAAGCACAATCGATTGATTAATAAGAAATGAGCAAGTTTAAAGTCTTTCTCGGAATCACCTGCATAGCGCTGTTCATGCTGCCGGTGCTTCATGGCCAGAAGTTAGCTACTCTCACCATGCATTCGGGTAGTTTTGCCCGAATCAACTCAACGGTATGTGCCGATATTGAGGGACTGTTAATTGGATTGGAAAGCCATGATTTGATTCTGAAGGAAGTGAGACAAGGACAAAGTGTGGAAATAAAATCTCAGTTGTCCGCCGGTGAGTCTACTCGTATTTGCTGGATTGCCGAAGGAAAGACTGATCCGAACGAGCAACGCATTTTTGAATTATGGAAAGCAGAAAAACAGAGTGATCGCAAGTCGGTGGCCGTTAGTGATGACGGTAAAACAGCAAAGATTCAAATAGGAGATAAGGACGCATTGTCTTATCAGTATGCAAAGGCTCCGGTACCTGCAGGTGTATCTGAGGTTTACAGCCGGGGTGGTTTTATCCATCCACTTTGGTCACCATCGGGAGAGGTCCTCACAAGAATTCAACCCCCGGATCACTACCATCATTACGGAATTTGGAATCCCTGGACCCACACCGAATATGCCGGCCGGGAAGTTGATTTTTGGAATCTCGCCAAGGAGCAGGGTAGGGTGGACGTCGCTACGTCGCCGATAAAAACTGGAGGTGCCGTATTTGGGACCATTAAAGCATTGCATCATCACACGGTATTACCCGACAGTTTTCGGGAGGAAGAAAAAACGGTTCTAAATGAGATATTGACCATAAAAGTGTGGAACGCTTCGACTCAGCAAAAATATTGGATCGTGGACGTCATTTCGGAATTATCCTGTGCCAGTGATAAGCCACTGACCCTAAAAGAGTATCGTTATCAGGGATTTGGTTACCGTGGAAAAGCCGCATGGAACGATGAAAATGTCACTCTCCTTACTTCGGAAGGATTTAATAAAGAAAATGGTAATGCAACCCGGGCAAAGTGGTGTGATGTTCGCGGTCCCGCGACTGATGGCTCTGCCGGAATTTTGTTTATGACTTCACCTTCAAATTTTAATTTTCCGGAGTTATTAAGAATCTGGCCCACCGGGAGCAATAAAGGTGTGGAAAATGTTTTTGTAAATTTTAATCCGACGCAAGACCGGGATTGGGTACTAAATCCAGGACATACCTATGTATTAAAATATCGCTTACTGGTTTATGATGGTGAGATGAAAAAGACAGATGCAGATATCTATTGGAATGATTTTGCCCATCCGGCTAAGATATCAGTTACTCCTGAAAACACCTTAGTAGGTAAACGGATTTTGGTTTTTACAAAAAATGGAGAAGGGTATGTGCATGATAATATTGCCAGCAGTGTCAAGGCAATTAAAAAATTAGGAGAGGAAAATGGATTCGCTGTCGATGCGACAGATAGTGCTGCCGTGTTTACTTCGAATAAATTAATGGAATACGATGCCATCGTGTTTTCCAATACCAATAATAAAACCTTCGATAATGAAGGGCAAAAAATTGCTTTTCAAGAATATATTCGCAGTGGAAAAGGCTTTGTTGGTATTCATGTCGCCTCCGGATCTGAGCGGAATTGGCCGTGGTACTGGAAACTAGTAGGCGGTAAATTTGTGAGACATCCAAAATTTCAACAATTTGAGATTGAAGTAATCGATCACGATCATCCATCAACGTATTTTTTACCCGATGTATGGATAAGGGAGGATGAATGTTATTTTATCAATAAACTGAATCCGGCAAATCATGTCTTACTTGCCGCAAGGTTGCCAAGTATTATTGATGAAAAAAAGAAAGATTATCCGGGCGACACATTTGGCGACCTGGTACCTCTCGCGTGGTGTCATAAATTTGATGGTGGCAGACAGTGGTATACAGCTCTGGGACATAAGATTGAGCATTACGAGGATCCCACTTTTATGCGGCACATTTTGGGAGGCATCCAGTGGGTAACCATGAACGAATGACGAATGACCGATGACGAATGGACGAATGAACGAATCGAAGATCGAGACCGATAGAAATGAGCGTGTCGATTACGAATGAAATAATAACAACTATGAAATCATTATCCTCAACCCCTCAACCTCAACTTCAACCTCAACTTCAACCTCAACTTCAACT
>JABDLW010000186.1 GCA_013001805.1 Saprospiraceae bacterium
GACTTCAGCCCAATCTAATTACAATACCTGTATTTTGGAAGAAACGATTACACTAAATCAGCAACCTTGTCCGGTCTATGTGCCAAATGTATTTCAAAGAGGGAGTGTAAATAATGGAACTTTCAAAATCAGTCCACATCCGGATTTCTCAGGATTAATTTCAAATCTGACGATCTATGACAGGTGGGGATCGGTGGTCTATCAATCTGCAGATCCGGAAAGTATCTTAAGAGGATGGGATGGCAGAAATTATAAAGAACAAAAAATCAATACCGGACTTTTTGTCTATTCTGTTGAAATCATATATCCAGATGGAAGTAGTACGTATTTAAATGGTACTGTTACGGTATTATGAAACCATTGAACTGATTCTTTTTTTGCGATAAATCTACATAGAAAGATTATTGTCACAATCAGGTGTTGTAATGACTGATTTTGATGAAGATGATGATTCGATCAACAAGATGACGGAACACCTGATTAAAGAATAGAAACTTAAATTGACTCATTAATCTGAGTATCACGATGTTGCTGACCTTTTTTTGGGAAATAAGACAGTCGATAGTTGAATAAGGTTCTGTCCGGAATTAATAATTGGAATGAATTGGGAAGTCATGATGGCTAAGCCTGAAAGGCCGAATACATCAAAATAGGGTAACGCTCAATCGCAACGGAGTTATAGTATTTAGCCCTGAAAGAGTGTAATCAATAAAAGATATAATAACTGCGCCATATAAATAATAACTGGTTTGGTGAGCCGTATTATTTTCAATTTACAGATATAATGGCCTAAGCTTTAGCCACTGCAGGGGCCCTTGTTATTCTAACAACTGGAAAGCTATATTCCCTTTCTCAATTAAAACTTACTTAGAGGCCATTCCAACTCTTATTTCAAGTCAAAACTCAGCCTCTAAGCAACCTGGTACTTGCTAAATTTGTAATCCAAAGTTTAAGCTGGGCACCCAATTATACAGTGCTGATACCCGATTTTACCTTTATGTAAAAGCTCTTCTAACATTGCTTTCTACCATCAATTTTCCGCCCGCCACTTTCTTTCCATCGACACTTCCTTTTGCCACAATAAGGGTGTGCCCAAAGGTTTTGGTACCTCTGAGTATGTAGTAGTATGCTTTCCATCTGCGGTGCCACTTCATTTTTACCGGTTTTGTTAAACCATTCATCTCCGGAAAAGTCAATGTGATTGCCCCGCCTTTTTCTGGTGAGACATATTCGTCGTCGGAATTATAAAGGCGACTTAAAATAATCGTGTCCCCTTTTCTTCTCCATCTCCTTTGCCAAAGTCTCAAGAAATACTTCCACTCTTTTGGTTCAGGTTTGACTTCAACACGAAGGTCCAGTCCTCCAATTACTTCCATTTCTCTTTCAACATCTTGCTGGATCACCTCTATGTCAAATGTATCTCCAAATTTGGCATTTTCAGGCCGATCAAAGAGCACGAAAATAGTGCTGTATGAATTGGGCTCCATATGGATTTTATCAATGATAACCTCCTTCGTCTTAGTGGTCTCAAACATGATGTTCATATTCATTACCTGCTCAATATCCTTTTGACGTTGTAATGTCCATTCCTTATGATAAGGATTGCGGCTTTGCTGATTGAGCTTTAGCATTTGTACATGTTCTTCTGCCCATGCATGAAAGTCGCGGAAATCATCATTCGGTTTGGCATTCGAAACAAATTCCCTGATATCTCCATCTACTTTTAAATGGGGTAAATAGATCCGAACTCTTCCCGCATAATTATTCAATCGAATGGTCAATCGCGTGATGAGCATCTTTTCTAATAGGGCATTACTGATCCGGAATGGTACTATGACCGGTGGAGGAATAGTCCCTGTAAATTGCACCACCTTTAAATTCTTGTGAGCGGCTTTACGCTCGATTTTACTATTCTGATCCGTATTCGTCTGGGTAGACAAATACTGGTCGTCAGGGTGATGAATCAATGCCAACACACAGTGATGATCGTTACCCGACAAACTGGCCGGAGGCGGTAACATACTTGAATCCAATGAGAAACTGGCCACTTTAGGGAATCCAACCCGTACATCATCCAGCGTAACAATACCCAGGGTCTGCCAGTTGGCATTGTTGATGGCAATGCCATTTTGGACATCGACTTCGTAGCCTGCCGGCAAGGCAGGCAGCCCTGCGGAAGCATTGGCTAAGAGGGCCATCACCTGTACATTGTCAGCAGGTGTCACGCCCCTGTTATGCACTTGTACATAGACTCTCGTAATGATTGTAGCCGTAGCGTGGGTGGCCACCTGCCGGGAGTCATCATTAAGAATGTCGGTAAACTCCACAAAATCAATAACTCCGGTCAATGGAAACTGATAGTTCCCTCCGGCATCCGGCGTATCCAGCTTAATATCCGGACCTCTCCAATGTTTTACTACTTCGCCCATATCCGTGGGGTCGTCCAGGTTATTAACTGTGGTGAATCGTCCCTGGTCTAACTGTGTATCCCGGACATATAATTCAATACCAGCCGCACTGGCTGTATCTATCAACCGTTCATATACACCGCGCCCATGTGTGGAGGCCCGTAGCATTCTCCGCGGATGCAGCTTCAAGTCCATCACTGAGGCATCCGGGAGATTTTCCGAAAAGGACGCCCAATTGGCTCCACCATCTGTTGACCTCCAGACACCAATATCTGCCCCTACATATATATGCTGGGTATTGGTAGGATCTGTTACTATGGCGTTATGTTGCACATCAAGCAGGCTGTTGGCATGTCCGGCAGACGGTCCGCTTCGTTGCGCCCATTGGGTGCCATTAAAATGCCAGACATGACGATAGTCACCTTGCCCACCCATAGAGATATAAATAGAGTTGCCCGTCACATCGGCATAATCGATGGCAATATCCGTGATGCTTCCATTCAACGGGAGATTGTTCGCTCCACCAAGTGTGTCTAACCTCGTTTGTGACCACCCTCCTGTGCCATTGACAAATCGGTACACCGCCGTCGTCGTATAT
>JABDLW010000212.1 GCA_013001805.1 Saprospiraceae bacterium
CGGTTACTTCGCCCCACCCTCGTCTTTCGCGATGCGGACAATCCATCAGAATGCCGTCGAGCGTATTGGCTATGTAGGTGTCCAGGTTGATTTCGTATATGCGGTTGAGTTGTTCGCTGGAAGATTCAAACTTGCTGATGACTTTACGATCATTGGTAATAACATAACCTTTTATGTCTTCAAGCTTTGGCTCATAGTTTAAACCATATACAGTTATCCATCGTCCTCCCGCGATATTAAACCGGTTGGTGAATGTGCCCTTTCCGGATTTACCATAGATGTATTTGCTTTTTTGATTCCAATTCATCACTTTTTCGGTCTGGTCACTTATTTCAAATAGCACAGAGTCACCTTCGGAGCCGTTGTACAATTCCATTTCAAAGAAACCCGTATAGTTTTCACCCATATCGATTCTATAGGTGCCATCTTCATTGTCCTTGATGGCTATCGGGGTCACCTCTTTGTATTTCACTTGTGGCTCTACAATTTGAGCGCTTAGCGTTGCTGTGATTTTACTGAATCTTCTATTTTTGAATTTTCCTTTACCGATAGGAATGTCTTCTTTGATGATCACATTATCGTTGATCTCTTCGATTTGGGCATTGAGCTCATCCGGGTCATAGATGATGGCATTCGACCAGTCGCTGTCATTATATTTCACTGTATTCCAATCATCCTCTCTTTTCCTGTCATCAATTGTTTCTCCACCAAAGTCTAAAATGTCCCAATCGCCATAGTATTCACTGTAGCTTTTTTTACACCTCCATGTCTCATCTGTACGCAACTCTATTCGGTTGTCACCTGCATGAATTTCGGCCTGTGCTTTAAAAACAAAAGGCGGATTTCTGTACTCTGCAATTCGATCCCATCTTGCCCATCCGGCAGCATGCCAAATTGCAATCACATTTTCACCTTTTTCAAGAATGTGAGAAATGTCATATGTCAGATAAGGAATTCTCTTTCTCATATAAGAGGCTACCGGATTCATCACATTATCGGTCACTTTTTCGCCATTAACATATAATTCGTGATATCCAAATGATCCCACATATACGAAGGCAGTAGATACTTCATCAGCGAGTGTTACCTTTTTCCTGTACCAGTTGTGATCCGTTTTTTGCTGATCGCTTTTATAAATCCAATTTCCTTTCCAATCTGTTTCGTTTAATAATCCCATTGAAAACTTTCCGGGATCACTCCACTCAGATTCATTCCCAAAAGCATCCCAAATCCTGACCTTCCAGAAATACATTTTTGAAGATTGAAGACTTTTTCCGGCATACACATTGTTTACAGATTTATCAGAATACACCTTCCCAGAATCCCAAAGGTCACCTGTATTCTTGTTTAAGTTGTCTACTGTACTTGCCACTAAAATCCTGTAGGCAGTTTGTTTTTGTCCTCTAGTCCCGGTGGGATCCATAATCTTCCAACTCAATCTTGGTTTTGTATTATCTATTCCGAGTGGATCGGTCCGATATTCACATTTGAGGTCAGCAAGTGACACATTGAGAGCCAGGTTACAGCTAAAAGCAGATGAAAATAAAACTGCTGATAAGAGTAACAGGGCGCATTTTAAACTGTAGCAGGTTTTTAATAGGGTCTTCATTTTGTTGAATTGAACATGCATATTTTGATATCGACTTTCAGAATTTAAGTCTCTCCTTGTAAATTAACCTTGTTCTTTATTTCTAAAGCCCAAATTAGTCCTAAAAAGTGATGTATATATGATCGTCCGATCATATTCTTAAGTCTCTAAATTTCGGTAATTTGAAGCACATTTCTAATTGACAATTTGATATATTTATTGCACAAAATGATATGAAGGGCAGATACCGAAAATACCTCATAGTTTTTGAGCAAGACAAAAGATGGGGATTTTACGTCAACGATTTAGGAAGAACAACTATCGAGAAACATCACGAATATCCTTCACGCGATCACCCTGAAAATTATGTCTTTACCTGGGAAAAAGGAAGGGTCCTGGACGAATTCCATGTAGTATTGATTACGAAAGGTGGAGGAGTATTTGAAAGCCATGAATCCGGACCATTGAGGCTATCCGGTGGTGATGCCTTTTTACTTTTTCCCGGTGTATGGCATCGATACAAACCCGATAAAAAAACAGGGTGGACGGAGCACTGGGTTGGTTTCTCGGGAAACATAGCCAAACAATTTCTTTCGAATGGATTCTTTAATCCCAATGATCCTATCATTTCCAATTGTAACAAAAATGATGTTCTAAATTATTTCAACCGGCTTTTTAAATTGTTTGATGAAGAACCGTTTGGATTTCAGAAGCTAGCATCCGGCATCTGTGTTCAGTTGATCGCCGAACTCTACAATATCAAAAATGGGGGTAGTGATCCTGAGCACCTGAATTCCATGGTGTCTCAGGCAAAAAGGATAATGTACCAACACATTGACACCTCTATTGATCTTAGGAAAATGGCTTCGGACTTAAATGTAAGCTATTCCAAATTTCGATTAGACTTCAGGAAGCAGACGGGTGTATCTCCGTTACAATATTACTTGTTACTCAAATTGGAGAAATCGAAGGAAATGCTGTTAGGTACCGGGAAAACACAAAAAGAAATTGCCTACGAGCTTGGATTTGAATCCGACCATTATTTTAACAGGCTATTTAAAATTAAGACGGGATTTACGCCCGGGCAGTTCAGGAGGAAAGGGGTTGGTTAGAGGGAGGGGACTAACGGTTAGTGCACCTGCCGTACGAGCGCTTTTAGGGAGCATGGTCATGATGTACATTATTAGAGGCTTTTGTTACTTTTTTAATTCTCTCTAATAATTCTTGCCATAGGTCTTGTTGATGGCGATAGTCATTTTTGTCAATGACCTCGCCGAGCACCACTCGTAGCTGATCCCTCTAATATCACCATTTCGGGCCGCAACAATACAGCTATCCGCAACGAACTGTATCGCTCAATTCGATACGAATATAGAAGGACAATACCCGATGAGTGAGCTGAAAGCGCGATGAGTCATTCGCATTGCTCAAAACCAGCGTTTCGGATGCGTTAACTGAAAACTTGATTCTCTGAAACCAGGGAACTGCGAAACTATCGCTTCGTATTCCTTATCCTGATACCCAAGGCTCGCCATACGAAATGCGGGAGCAAGAATCTCAGGCAGAAAGGGAACAATCTGCTTGTAGTACCAGAACCGAGGAGGCCAG
>JABDLW010000255.1 GCA_013001805.1 Saprospiraceae bacterium
GGTTATTCTTAGTGGCAAATTATTTAAGGATAGCGCAATCGGCAAGAACCGATTCTCACCAGGCGATTAGTTTAACTTAGAGGGAGCAAGTAAATCAAAAGCAGGTATTTCCACCTCAAAATTTAAATTACTATCCAGTCGTTGCATCGTGAAGAAACCATGCATCTTACCTATGGCTGTACTCAGAGGACACCAGGAGCTGTATTCATGCACCTGGCCGGGGTGCAATATCGGCTGTTGGCCGATGACACCGGAACCCTTGACCTCTCTCTTTATTCCCACCGAATCAAAAATGATCCAATGCCTCGATAAAAGTTGTACAGTATACTCACTCAGGTTTTCGATTTCGATATGATAGCTATACAGGTATTTGTTTTCGACCGGGTTTGAGTGTAGGGGCTCAAAATGAGGATCTACTGTGATTTTTATACCGTTTGTGATCTGGGTTTCCATGTTTAATCGGTGTTGCAGTTATTAATGAATTCATCGACCATCAACTCAGCTTCCTTAAGAGCTACGTCTAAAATATCATTTACCAGAATTTTATCAAACGATTGCTCAAATGTCAACTCATTTTTCACCCTCGAAATTCGCTTTTTAAGCTCTTTTGGTGACTCAGTTGCCCGGTCCTTAAGTCGGTCTACCAGTACTTGCAATGATGGCGGCCTAATGAAAATAGCTAATGCCCTGGATCCAAAATGAGATTTTAGACTAGTAGCTCCTTTAACATCAACGTCAAAAATGATATGCTGTTTTAAAGACCAAATTCTTTCAACGTCGCTTTTCAGGGTGCCATAAAAATTATCTTGATAAACCTCCTCCCATTCTAGAAAAGCATCTTCAGCGATATGTCGATTAAATTGCTCAATGGACATGAAGTAGTAATCTACACCATCTTTTTCATGTGGCCTTTGCTTACGGGTTGTGGCAGAGATCGAAAAGGCAAGTTTGGGATTGATCATAAGAAGATGATTGACCACAGTGGTTTTTCCAGCACCTGATGGTGCCGTGAGTATAATAACTTTACCATCAAAGGTTTCACTCATACGACGTTGGCAAGTTGCTCCTTGATCTTTTCCAGGGCATCTTTCATCAGGACTACGCATTTTTGAATATCCGAGGAATAAGCCTTAGCTCCCAATGTATTGATTTCGCGGCCCATTTCCTGACTGATGAAGTTCAATTTTCTGCCTTTGTTGAGATCTGCCTGGTTGTCAAGTTCCTGGATGAAATATTCGCAATGCTGTTGCAACCTAACCTTTTCTTCAGTTATGTCCATTTTCTCCAAATAAAATAAGACTTCCTGTTCAAATCGATTTTCGTCTACATTGTCCCTGGCTAGATAGTCTTCAAGGTTGGAACTCATACGTTGTCGAACCTTATCAATGCGTTCATTCTCAAAGGGTACGATCTCGAGCAGTTGGTCTGCAATAAACTGAACCTGGGAGCGCATATCCTTTTCAATGGCATTACCCTCCTCTATTCTATGCGCAATCAGATTTTCCAGAGCTTCATTAATTATCTTCAGTACTAATTTCCAGTCGGCTTCAGAAATCGTTTGCTCCGCAGTAGACACGACGTCAGGTAATCTCATTATAGTGCCAAGAAGGTCAGATTGCTCAATTTCTAAAGTGGTTGCCAGGTGATGCAGTTGTCGGTAATAGACTTTGAATGCACTTTCATTGATACCGTAACTTTCCACTCCTCCGTTTTCAAAGGTAAAGGTTGCCTCGATCTTGCCCCTGATGATTTTGTCTTGAAGGATTTTCCTCAAATCCATTTCGTGCTCTTGCAGCCCAGGCGGTAATTTCAACCTCAAGTCGATAAACTTGCTATTGAGCGTCTTAATTTCGATAGTGATGCTTTGAGTGCTTAATGGACCGGAAGCCCGGCCATAGCTAGTCATCGATAATAACATAGGCAGTGAGGATGATAGAGATGTATTAACATCTTTAAGTATGATGAAACAGGAAAAAACATTATGGCCAAGGTAGGTAAATTAGAAATTCAAAGATAGTTTAACCCGCAATGACGAAACAAGAATATGATATAATTTAGCTATGCATATGAATTGCCATATGAATGGAAGACCTGTTGCTGACAACAGCATCTGACATTGGCACAGTACTTGAAAGTCCATCTATAGGTGATTCGGCAAATGAAGCTAATTCACAAATTTCTGATTATCAAGCGACTGAAATTGAAAATAGCGTGCTATTATCATCAAAAAAACAATCGCTTTATTTTTTTTTTTGAAATAAATTGCGACATTTGCCTCGCTCCAGAAAAAAGATATATTTCTGACATAACTAGCTATAAACCAATATCATAATGAGAAAAGCAGACCTAGTAAACGCCATATCTGAAAAAACCGGAGTACCAAAGGTGGATGTGTTGGTAACTATGGAGTATTTTTTCACAGAGATAAAGAATGGTCTGGCCTCAGGGGAAAATGTTTATATAAGGGGATTTGGCTCGTTCGTCATCAAGAAGAGAGCAAAAAAGATTGGACGGCACATCAAGAGAAATGTAGCGATCGAAATTCCTGAACATTATATTCCTTCCTTTAAGCCTGCAAAAATCTTCATTGATCAGGTGAAGGACAATGTGAAAGAACTTCCAGCAGACCTTTCCTCTTCGGATGACTAAACTTCAGATATTAGTAATATCTTTGGCTGCTGTTTTATTTCTGAGCTTGTACTTTGGTTTTGACACTACGTCAAATAAAGAAAAGCAAGATCAGGAGAATAGAGTGGACGCAGGGATTAGCATTGATCCCCAACCCTTGATAAGTGCTGCTAAGAAAGAACTAAGTAGTTTTGATTTGAATGATTTGACTGCCCTGGAGAACCAACTTGAACATGCCGAAGGTCCTGACCGTCTGAACGTCTTAGAAAAACTAAGCGGAAAGTGGTACCGATTAAATCAGCCGTTTCTTGCAGGGCATTATGCAGAATTAAGAGCTAGCGAAGATGCCAGTGGTGAAGCATGGAGTATTGCAGCCACTACATATTCGGCAGCTGTTGCGGACTCCCGCGAAATGATAAGCAACGGAGCACTGAATAAAGCTATTTCAGCATTTGAAAATGCTATAAGCCTGCAGCCTGAAAATGTACAACACAGACTTAATTTGGCGCTTGTCTATGCAGAAAGACCACCAAAGGATAATCCGATGAAGGGGATTCAAATGTTGTTGAGCCTGAACGAAAAATATCCTGATGACGTTCTTGTACTGAATACCCTGGGACGGCTAGCGATAAAAACAGGTCAATGGGACAGAGCTCAAGAAAGGTTGGAGAAAGCAGATTCCATTGAGCCAAACAATAAAGTAACTGTTTGCCTTCTTTCTGAGGTCTATGCTCAGCAGCAGGATTCCAGGGCGAGTGCAACAAAAAATAAATGTGAATTATTAACATTAAAAGAATAAAATATGCCTTGCGGTAAAAAGAGAAAACGTCACAAAATCGCGACACATAAGAGAAAGAAGCGATTAAGAAAAAATCGACATAAGAAGAAGAATCGATAAGTAATAGCTGTTTTCCAGTGGTAGAATGGTGGCTACGTTTTCAAATGAATCCTGAAACATCACCAACAACATACATTATCCTGACATAGATTATTTACAATTAATCCCGTAAACAATCTATGCCAGATCTTACCCAATACGACTCCATTCTATCTTATTTTTCTCCCCCACCTTGATCATACTAGTGCTCCCTTTGAGCACCACTAACACTGGTACACGGCATCTAATAAAGATGATTTGTGGAAAAAGAACTAATTATTAATTCGACCCCAACGCAGGTCGAAATTGCGCTATCTGAAGATAGCCGTCTGGTCGAGTTACATAGCCAAAAAACAAATTCCAAATTTTCGGTTGGTGATATCTTCCTGGGATCCATTAAAAAACTGATGCCGGGTTTAAATGCGGCCTTTGTTGAAATAGGGCACCCCAAGGATGCTTTTTTGCACTACACCGATTTAGGCCCCAAGTTACCCTCTCTACTAAAATTTACTAACCTGGCTATTAATGGGCAGAACAAATCACATGGACTCGAGCGATTTGATCTATCTGATGAGATCATTAAGACCGGCAAAATCGATCAAGTCTTAAATCGACGGCATCCCATCCTAGTTCAGATTTTAAAAGAACCTATTTCTACGAAAGGGCCCAGATTGAGCTGTGAAATCACTTTGCCAGGACGATTTTTAGTACTTACTCCCTTTTCTAATGTCGTTTCTGTTTCTAAAAAGATAAATTCAGCTGAAGAACGGAAGCGGTTGCAGGTGCTAATAGAAAGCATTAAGCCTAAAAACTTTGGCATCATTGTGCGAACGGCGGCCGAGGGTAAGAAGGTTGCTCACCTGCATGAAGAAATTAGGGATCTTGAGTTAAAATGGAAAAAGATTCATGAACAGCTGCGTAACGCCAAAGCCCCTCTTAAACTCTTAAGTGAACTGGATAAGACCTCAAGCATGCTGAGGGATGTTTTAACGGATGATTTTAGCAATATCGTCGTTAACGACAAAGAGATGTACGAATCGATCCGGAGTTACCTAAGCGCTAATGTTCCTGAGAAGGAGCGAATTGTGCATTTGCATAAATCAAGAAAGCCACTTTTTGACGCGTTTGGGATAACCCGTCAAATAAAATCATCCTTTGGAAAAACATATACTCTACCAAGTGGAGCTTACATAGTCATTGAACATACAGAGGCCATGCACGTGATCGACGTTAATAGCGGTCCCAAAATGGCAAAGAAAAATCAGGACGAGGCTGTATATAATGTGAATGTTGAATCAGCACGAGAAATTGCCCGTCAACTTCGCTTGCGTGATATTGGTGGATTGATCATCGTAGATTTCATAGATATGCGCTCCAGCGATCATAAGAAATTGCTGGTGAAGCGAATGAGAGAATTTATGGAGCAAGACCGGGCGCAACATACGGTACTTCCGCTAAGCCGCTTCGGCCTTATGCAAATCACACGCCAACGGGCTCGTCCGGAGGTTAAGATTGATACTACTGAAGTTTGCCCTACGTGTCAGGGCTCAGGGAAAATCAATGCTTCTATCCTCATTTTAGAAGAGATCGAGCGAGACCTGGATTATGTAATTCAGAATAGGCCCAAGACAAAACTTTCCCTCTACGTACACCCGTTTATCTATGCCTATCTAAAACAGGGGTTGCCAAGTAAAAGGATGCGCTGGTATTTGGACTATCACCGTTGGGTGAAGATCTACGAACAAACGGATTTTCACATCAATGAATACAAGTTCTTTGATGGGCGAAATGATGAAATTCGACTAAATTGACCGCCAAGGATTGCGAAAAAAAATTCTGATTGCACCTTTGAATTGGGGGTTGGGACACGCGAGCCGTTGCATACCCATCATCGATACACTTATTGCCAGGGGGCACCATGTTGTACTAGCGTCCGATGGGGCGGCTGGATCATTGCTGAAAATGGAATATCCTGCTTTGCCATATATCGAACTTCCATCGTACAATATTTCCTATCCCTCAGGTAGTTTTTTCTGGCATTGGTTACGAAAAGCACCCCACTTGATCGGCGCGATGAAAAAGGAGCACCTGCAACTGGAACAGATCGTCAGAGAACATGAGGTCGAAGTGGTGATCAGTGATAACCGCTACGGCATGTACCATGCAAAAACCCATAACATCATCGTAACCCATCAATTAAATTTCGTCTCTCCTGTCGTCATCTCGAATGTCCTGCGTTGGAATGTCATCAATAGAATCCAACGGTTTGACGAGTGTTGGATACCGGATATGCCCCCCCCTGACAACCTGACGGGCATACTTTCTATGACTTCACTCTCGATCCCTAAGATTTATATCGGAATATTGAGTCGCATGCAAAAGCTTGATATCCCCGGCAATTACCGTATTGCCGTATTATTGTCGGGGCCGGAGCCCAATCGCACCCAACTTGAGAAGCAGTTGATTTCCCTTTTTTCAGCAACAACCTATAGAAAAGTATTTTTGTTGGGCCAACCCCACTTGAGTGGCAGGCAAAACTTGTCAATCAAAGCCGATATCTATGGGCATCTTGACACAATTGGTATCAATCAAATACTTTGTGCATCAGATATCATCGTGAGCCGTTCAGGTTACAGCAGTCTCATGGACTATTACAAACTTGGAAAAAAGGCCATTCTTATACCTACTCCAAATCAACCCGAACAAGCCTATCTGGCACGGTTGCATGGCCATAAGGAACAGTTTTATGTTCCTGGCAATGACCTACTAGACCTTGAACAAGGAATCGAAAGACTTAGCAGCATAACACCAGAGTTTGAAAGCTATGATTCAACGGATTTGCCGGAATTATAGTCTATTGCAGGTTTACACTACTCTCCTTCTTTGCGTTTTTTCTTATTGAACTGGTTCATGGTGCGATCCACACCGATAGCTACGAATGACCTGACCAGATCTGCGGCTTCCAGAATCACCATGCTGACTTTTTCATACTGATCTTCCGACCACTTACTCAGAACGTAATCCACTTGCTGGCCCGGGTAAAAGTCATTGCCGATGCCGATACGTAGGCGAGGGTAGTTTTGCGTTCCCATTAACTCCTGCACGCTCTTTAAACCATTGTGACCTCCGTCACTACCTTTTTTCAATAATTTGAACTTACCAAGTTCAAATTGAATCTCATCGGTAATAATGAGCCAATGTTGATCAGCTATTTTCAGTTTCTGCACCCAGAATCTGACCGCCTTACCACTCAAGTTCATGTATGTAGATGGTTTCAGTAAATAGACCTGACGACCGCGATATTTAAACTGGGTAATTGCCCCCAACTGTTCGTTTTTGAATGTGCATCCTTCCTGTTCTGCGATTTTATCAATTACTTCAAATCCAAGATTATGCCTCGTCCCGGTATACTCTGCACCAATATTACCTAATCCAATAATCAAATATTTCACGGATGTACTTGCTGTATTTTTATCCACCTTGGCACCAAAAAATTTCTTAAAAAGAAACCTAATCATATTGATAATTTTCAGTTATCGGCAGCAGCATAAAAAATCTTTACTTTTGCTTCACATGACTCGCCGCCAAATAATTGATGCCTCTAATTTCCTCGGCAAACTAACCCTCGCTAAGGTGTTAAATGCCGCGAAGATACTGGTATCTTACTACTTGAGCAAAGTACTAAGACTACCGATCATATGGGGTAGCCCCATGAGTCTTTCCGTTGAACCTACGACAGCCTGCAATCTCCAGTGTCCGGAATGTCCCAGCGGATTGCGAGCCTTTACCCGACCCACAGGTAATCTGAAGACAGACTTTTTCAGAAAAACAATTGACCAAATTGCCGCGACATGCACCAGTGTCACCCTCTATATTCAGGGAGAACCTTATATAAATCCATCATTTTTAAAAATGATAGCATACGCCAACAGCCAGCGACTATATACGATGACTTCAACTAATGGTCATTTTTTAACGGAAGAGGCTGCCAGACAAACCGTCAGTTCCGGTTTAGACCGATTGATCATATCCATTGATGGTACAACTCAAGAATCTTATGAGGCCTATCGTAAAAATGGAAACCTGGCTGAGGTATTGGACGGTACCAGAAGGGTCATAAAGTGGAAGAAGGCATTGCAAAGCAAAACACCGTTCATTATTTTTCAATTTTTGGTGGTAAAGCCTAATGAGCATGATATTCCCAGGTTACATGAGCTTGCTGATGAATTAGGTGTTGATGACGTGCGGTTGAAGACCGCTCAAATCTATGATTACCAAAACGGCAACTCACTCATACCCGATAATAAAAGGTATTCCAGATATATACAACGGCCAGATGGCACTTATCAGCTGAAGCATAAGCTACAAAATCAGTGTTGGAAAATGTGGCATAGTGCGGTTGTAACCTGGGATGGTATAGTCGTACCCTGCTGTTTTGATAAAGATGCCCAGCATGGAATGGGCGACTTGAAAAAAATCTCCTTTGACCAAATTTGGAAAGGAGAGTCATACCATAATTTCAGATCTCGCTTGTTACAGAACCGGAGCAACATCGATATTTGCACCAATTGTACGGAAGGTTGCAGTGTATGGGCTTAGTGGAGCGTAGGTGATACTTTTCTACAAAGAAAAGATCCTGCACTGGTGCAGGATCGGTACAGTAATCTGGCAATCTACTCGTAATTGATCGATAATATTAACCTACCTTTTCGAAAGTACAAGAACACATGATCGTCTGCAGTCCTGTGGTCATCGTATAAGAGAGGGATAGCTTATCGGTATCGGTGAGGTGGAGCCAGGCGCTGATCTTGACGATTCCTTGATCGTTAAACACTTCCTGCGTTCGCACTTCAAACCCATTGCCTTCCCATTGTCCCAGCACGATGTTTCTGCCGGTATTTGCCAGATTGGCGATATAGATACTAGGCACACGCATGGGATCGGTAATCGGGGTGATCTGATCTTCCGGATTAACGCGACTGATTTCAATGGTGTAGGGGGAAGATTGACAATCATCTTCCAAGAGCTTAAAATTGCCCGGGTATCCATCCATCACATCCACCGATGAAATCGGCTCCGGAATTTCCACTGGATCATCTGTACAAGACATCAATGGCATCGCTAGGACCGCAACCATGATAGCTTTTAAGAAGAAACAATGGTTTTGCCTGAAATTTACTAACGTTTTCATATTAAATAATTTAGGTGATAAAATCTTTCTTGAGTCCATTTTTGGGAAGTAATCTGATTATGTCTTTATAGGGACTATAATCTGATTTCGTCGTCAGATCGCCAGTTGCGTATTTAGTGCAATCAAGGCTCACCCGGAGATGGGCACAATCCTCATTGATGTTTATGTTTAAAATGACAATGCTTTTAATCCTTAATCCCAGTTTCTCTTCCAGGGATTTACTGAGCTCTTTTTGGCGGCCCGCATGGAGCAGTTTGAGATCCTTCAACTTCACGCGGATACAAATCGTACGCCCCGCCACGAGACTATGGAGTACTGAAATTGCCAGTAGAATTATATCGACAACAACGAGTTGCCAAAGGTGTAGGACCTGGGGATAGACTGAGTGAATAAAACCTATACTCATCAGAAAAAGTAATCCAATAAGTCCTTCGATTTTAATTACTTCACTTCTGATTCTAAGGATACCCAAGAGTGCGAATAAGCCCAAACCTGCACCTACCGACAGTTCCATTCTGGTTAGAATGTAGCAGAGAAGAAATATGAAAAGGTTGAAGAGCAGCAGATTGTATCGTGTCACCATGGCGAGTAAATCAGATGCCTGCAATCTCTTGATCACGATAATTGCGATGATCAGATTTAGTCCAATCGAGATACAGAACTCCTCCAGTCCGTATAAATAATTAAGTGACATGGTAGTGGAATTTAGGGTTTGAAAAGTATGGTTACAGTGTCTCTTTACGTGAAGCCAAAAGTGCACACGGAGTCACAAGTGATGTCCAATAGTTCAAAATATCCGATATCAGCGAGGTAAAATGAAGCAGGTGAAAATGATCACCTGCTCAATGCGGAGCGTGTCATGATGCACGAATTGCTCCGATGGATTTAGGGTGTTTCATAGTAAGATTATTTAGAGTGTTTAATACATTTTTACATAGAGTATCTATTAATGAGGGATTCCAAAGAAAGGTCACCTCACCTGAAGAAATTTATAGTTTCTTCAAGCACATTTCCTTGAAAATGCTTAAATTATAGCGAATGTAGAATCTCGTTTTACCACTCTTTTTTTTCACCAATCAGGTGACCTTCCCAAAAATCGATTCATTAACCTTCAGTAATTCGATCAGAATATAATGATCCGGCAGTTGAAATATGGCAATCCCCAGGTATTGGGCGAGATGTATCGCCAATACCGGACCGATTTTATTGTCTGGATGACTGCCAATTACCAGTGTAGTTCGGACGTAGCCCGGGACATTTATCAAGATACCATGATTACGATAATCGGTAAGGCACAAAAGGGGGAACTTGACCATTTGAGTTGCAGTCTCAAAACGTATTTATATGGTGTTGCAAAAAATAAATACAAGGAATATCTCAGAAAAAATGGCCGCCATATGCAAGTGGAAGATATTGCCTGGGAATCATTAGCTAAAGAAAGTGGAGATGATCGGACCGGACCCCATCTGGAGTTGGTGAAAAGGAGCCTCGAGACTCTGGGAGACCCATGTAGGTCAGTCTTGGAATTATATTATTACCACGGTATGAGTATGGAAGAAATAGCCAAGCAATTGCCCTATAAGAATAGCAACACCGTCAAAAATATGAAGTATAAATGCCTGAATAAATTAAAAGAGATATTTAACAAAATCCGGGTGAAGGAAAAATTATAATCCTGTTTAAACCCACGCAAAGAAAAATGAATAATCTCGAAAACATACACGCGATAGAAAAATATTTCGACCAACGATTGTCGGAGCAGGAGATGGAAGATCTTGAAGTGAGACTTTTGACCGATCCGATGTTTCGGCATGAATTTGAAACATTTAGAATACTGAAGCAAGGAATAATTTTCTCAGCCCGTCGGACAACACTCAGCCAAAAAATCGAACGATTGAAGACATGGAATGGTGGGGCTAAGGAGAATACTAAAATTAAATCGACTGCGACAAAAGGGCATATACTGCGATCACGAATAAAGCGCATGGCACCCTGGGCGATCGCGGTCTCGCTTTTATTCCTTTTATCGATTCCTATCTTAATGCCGGAACCGACCACTCCTAAGCAACTTTTTGCCAAATATTTTGAGCCTTCACCCAATTTCGGACCCCAGCCATCTCGCAATGTCGATCCGAATATCCCTGCCCAGGAAGCCTACCTGGCTTACGATCTGGGAGACTATGAACTAGCGGCCTCACTTTTTGAAACACATCTTAAGCAAGACAGCAGCTGTC
>JABDLW010000266.1 GCA_013001805.1 Saprospiraceae bacterium
CTTCTGGAGACCGCTCGATTTAACCTGCTAGATTTGGGTTTTGGTGAAATCAACCTGGTTTCCTTCTCCCGCGATGGTACTATTTGGGTATTTGATGACCATGCCCAACGCTTGTTTAAAGTAAATCTGCAAGGTGATATCTTGCTTACCAGTGAAGATCTCCGCCTGGTATTTGATGAGAGAATCACACCTACTAAGATGAGTGAGTCTGCTGGCAATTTATATCTATCAGTTCCAGGGCGGGGAATTTTGATTTTTGATCTCTTTGGCCAGTATACTACCCAAATACTCGAACCGGGAGTTTCAGAATTTCAAATTCTGGATGAACATATGCTGGCATATCAGATTGACGATACATTGGCGATTCATAGGATTGATCGCTTCGAAAGAAATGATTATCTCGTGCCACAAAAGATGACCGATGCTAAGGTCTTGCTGACAAAAGAAAAGCTGATATTGATCCGGAAAAATAAAATTGAAAGGATGCCTTTAGACGTTCTTTTGGGAAATAAATAAGCGCTCAATCAAACGGTCATAATATCTTTTTCCTTTAATTCCACGATTTTGTCAATTTTATCGCCATACTCATGTGTGAGTTTATCAATCTCATCATCCTTTCTCTTCCCGGCATCTTCGGGATAACCATCTTTCACTGCTTTCTTGATCGTGTCAAGCGCCTTGTGTCGAGTAGAACGTAGACTGATTTTACCCTCCTCGCCCAAATGTTTTGCATGTTTCACGAGCAGAATTCTCCGCTCTTCGGTCAACGGTGGGATGTTTATCCGGATGATTTCACCATCATTCATTGGAGTGAGCCCTAAGTTTGCTGCAAAAATTGACTGTTCAATTGGAGCAAGCATCGACTTTTCCCATGGTTGAATGGTGATAGTCCGGGAATCGGAAGTAGACACATTTGCCACCTGATTTAAGGGGCTGGGATTTCCATAGTACTCGACCATGAGTCCACTCAACATGCCAGGTGATGCCTTACCTGTTCTAATTTTGAGAAGTTCCTTGTTCAGGTGATCCAAGGCATCTTCCATTCCTTCTTTTGCGATTTCAATGGCCATTTCAACTTCTTCAGAAACCATACTTATCAATTTTAATGCTTGGCTGAAAATAAAGAAAATTATCTTCTTTAGAGTGCTCTGGGTCGCGTAAGATAGGTGACCACATAATTAGCCGAACGGTTTCTTAATCTCGTAGTCTGGTAATCAGGTAAAGCAACATGACCAATGCTGAAAGTGCAGCGGCTACATAGGTCATCGCTGCCCATTGCAGGGCATCTTTGGCTCCATCATACTCTGCTCCCTTTGCCACATTAGTTTGATCCATCCAGACCAAAGCACGTTTACTGGCATCAAACTCAACCGGTAAAGTAATGAAGCTAAAAAGAGCTGTGATGGCAAAGGCGGCGATGGTAATCATAATAATGGTGTTGCTACCACTGATACCGGCACCAAATCCACCCAAGGCCATAATGAGCAAAAACTGCTGTGCCTGAGAGGATACCTTGACAAGGGGCACGATCCCCGATCGTAATTTCAACAGGGGATAGGCTGTTGCATGCTGGACTGCATGCCCACACTCATGAGCCGCAACGGCCATGGCTGCCACTGACCTGCCATTGTATACATCCGGTGACAATGCAACAGTTTTATTTATTGGATTATAGTGGTCAGATAAGAAACCCTGTGATGGTATAACTTTGACATCGTTAATACCGTAGTTTAATAACATAGTCTCTGCCACCTCCCTACCTGACATTCCACCGCGTGTTGGAATCTGACTGTAGTGAGCAAATTTTGCCTTGAGACGACCACTCACAAACATGCCAATGAGGCTCATTACACCAGCCACCAGCATATATCCCAAATATCCAGAAGTCAACATGTTATTTTATCAATTTTATATTCTATCAAATCCTGTAAATGAATGTAACACTCTCGGAATTTTAACACCTTCCGCATCTTGATTGTTCTCCAATATCGCTGCCATTATACGGGCAAGAGCCAGGGCACTTCCATTTAAGGTATGTACCAACTGCGGCTTCTCGTCGCCGTCCCGGAATCTCAGTTTGAGCCGGTTACTTTGAAAAGTCTCAAAGTTGGAAACGGAGCTTACCTCGAGCCATTTTTCCTGGGCTGCTGAGTAGACTTCAAAGTCAAATGTCAATGCAGATGTAAATCCCATATCTCCTCCACACAAACGTAATATTCGGTAGGGTAGTTCCAACTTTTGCAGCAACATCTCCACATGGGCAACCATTTCATCCAACACTTGATAAGAGTGAGCAGGATCAGCAACCTGCACAATCTCAACCTTGTCAAATTGATGCACACGGTTTAGGCCTTTTACATCCGAACCGTAGGATCCCGCTTCCCGCCTGAAGCAGGGAGTGTAGCCCGCGAGTTTGACTGGAAGCTCTGATCTCTTTAGAATATCGCCCCTCAAAAGATTAGTGAGCGGTACTTCGGCGGTTGGAATCAGATATAAATTATCCTTTTCAACAAAATACATCTGACCTTCCTTGTCGGGCAACTGGCCGGTGGCCCTTGCGGTATCTTCATTGACCAAAAGTGGTGGCATAATTTCCTCGTATCCAGCTTCACTGGCCTCCGATAAAAAGAAGTGGATAAGTCCACGTTCCAGCTTGGCGCCTTTGCCCCGGAAAACTGGAAACCCTGATCCGGTGATTTTGACCCCGAGTTTGAAATCAATCAAGTTGTATTTCTCTGCCAGGTCCCAATGAGGCAAGGCTGTAATACCCTCAAATCGGGGCATATTTTCCAGGTTTTCCTTGGTGATCTCATTGTCTTCTGCACCCTTGCCTGCCTTGACCGAATTATGAGGTACATTGGGCAGATCTATGACAATTGTTTCGATTTCCAGGATGGTTTGCGCCAGGGTTGTCTCCATATCTTTGACCGCTTTTTTGATTTCAACGACCTCAGATTTCAACGTAGCTGCCTGGTCCTGCTGTCCTGACTTAAAAAGCTCACCGATTTCTCTTGATTTAAGATTTACCAGTGCCAATTGTTGATCAAGCTCGGTCTGAACAGTTTTCCTACGATCATCTAGCTTCACAATTTTGGCGATCACATCCTCGATTTCAGGTCCCAAATTGCGCTTTTTCAGTCCATCGATCACTGCCGCCTGATTATTTCTTAATGTATTGATATCCAGCATATAAGGTTCCTTTTTTTAATGGAATTGTCGAGTTTTTATTAAGATTTCTACCTTTTTTTGCAAATATAGTGGAACGTATAGAAAATTAACTGTATTTTTGCTGAGCCAAAGAAAGGGCAACGCCTTACTACTTGCATCAACGCAGTATCCTGTGCTTTTTCCTTGATCTTAATTAAATCCAAACAAGCACTTCGTTGTTTTGAACGGGTCTTGAAATTTCATTAGCAAACCTATACTATATTTTCTTAAAAATTGAGTTTGATGTTCGATATCCTTCAGTTAAATGATATGTTAGTGCCCGAGCTTCGTGATGTTGCCGAAAAATTGGGTGTAAAAGGCCATAAGAAGCTTAATAAACAGGAGCTGATCTATAAAATCCTGGATGAGCAAGCCCTGAAAAAGCCCGAAAGCGAAAACGGAAAAGATGAAAAGGCCGGTGAACCGGAATTCAAATTCGATTTGGACACTCCCGAGAAACAAGAAAAACAAAAAGGCGAAAAGCCCGCACAAAGGAGCAGTTCGTCCAATGACTCCCGATCAAACCGAGGTTCTCGAAATCGCCCAGCACGGAAATCCAACAACAATGATGACCGGAACCAACGCAGCGAAAAAACCGAGAAAGAGCCAGTAAAAGCAACAGAAGAAGTGGAAGCAACCAGCAACAACAAATCAGATAAACCTTCTACTGAAGACCGTTCGAGAAATCAAAACACAAATAAGGATAAGAACGAATCTCAGTCATCTCGAAGACCTCAGAGACCGGAGAGGCAAGAAAAGCAGGAAGAAAAGAAACCCTCTTTCAACGTTGAGTTGGATGGAGTAATTGAAGGTGAAGGAATACTTGAAATGATGCCCGATGGGTATGGATTTCTTCGCTCATCCGACTATAATTACCTTACTTCACCTGTTGATATCTATGTTTCACCCTCCCAAATAAAGCTTTTTGGATTAAAGACAGGTGACACCGTCATGGGTGCTATCAGACCTCCAAAAGAAGGTGAAAAATATTTTGCGCTCCTCCGTGTATCATTGATCAATGGTCTGGAGCCGGCTCAAATTAGAGAACGGGTACCATTTGACTATTTAACTCCACTGTTTCCGAAAGAAAAATTTAAATTGATCAGCTCTCCCACGGGAAAGGACTACGGGAATAGAATGATCGATCTTTTTGCTCCGATTGGTAAGGGACAAAGAGGACTGATAGTGGCACAACCTAAGACGGGTAAAACCTTCTTGCTCAAAGACATCGCTAATGCAATCGCTAAAAATCATCCTGAATGCTTTCTCATAGTCTTGCTGATTGATGAGCGGCCTGAAGAAGTAACGGATATGCGTCGCAGTGTAAACGGGGAGGTCATAGCCTCTACTTTTGATGAACCGGCTGAGAATCATGTGAGGGTGGCCGGAGTGGTTTTAGAGAAGGCAAAGCGGTTGGTGGAATGTGGTCACGATGTGGTAATCTTGTTGGACTCCATTACCAGACTGGCCAGGGCTTACAACACAGTAGCTCCCGCTAGCGGTAAGGTGCTTTCTGGTGGTGTGGAAGCCAACGCCCTGCACAAGCCAAAGAAATTCTTTGGAGCAGCACGTAATATCGAAGGAGGTGGCTCCTTAACCATATTAGCAACAGCACTGATTGACACTGGATCAAAAATGGATGGAGTGATTTTTGAAGAATTTAAGGGAACAGGTAATATGGAGCTACAACTTGATCGAACATTAGCGAATAAAAGAATGTATCCAGCAATTGACTTGCCTAAGTCTTCCACACGCCGGGAAGAGTTGTTACTTGATAAAGATACATTGTCACGTATGTTTATCATGAGGAATCATTTGGCAGATATGAAACCCGAAGAAGCAATGGATTTTTTGAGAAAACATATGTTTGGCACCACTACCAACGAAGAGTTTCTCATGTCTATGAATGGCTAGTAATGCACGTAGCAACGGTGAATCAAATTACTTGTATAAAAGACTAAAATTTGTACCTTTGCCGCTCTTTAGAAAGAAAGAAAACAACAATCGATGAAAAGGACGTTTCAACCATCTCGAAGAAAACGAAGAAATAAGCATGGTTTTCGATCTCGCATGAGCTCAAAAAACGGCAGAAAGGTGCTGGCCCGTCGTCGTGCCAAGGGTAGGGTAAAGCTGAGCGTCTCAGATGAAAAGAGATTGAAATAATATCCTTCTGAAATAAATAACAACAGGGTGCTTTCTGATGAAGGTGCCCTTTTTTTTATGGGTACCCGGTGCAATCATTTTTACTATCTTCATCTGCCACAGAATTTGATCACCTTTGCATCCTTCTTTAAAAAAGTTTTCTCTCTCCAGTCACTATCGCTTAAAAAGCTCAAAGGCCCTTTCCAGTCTATATAAAGAGGGTAGAACTTTTTCTCTTTATCCCCTAAGGGTTTACTATGCTGTAGTGGAGAAAAATAACGACGAAAGCATATTGAAATGTGCTTTTTCCGTGCCTAAAAGAATTTACAAAAAAGCTGTCGATCGGAATAGGTTGAAAAGGCAAATGCGTGAAGCATTGCGATTGAACAAAGGCATTTTGCTGGTGCCAGATCCGGGACAATCCGTGCATCTGCTGATCATGTATTTCTCAAATGAGAAACTCAAATACCAGATAATTGAAAAAGCCATGAAAAGGATTCTAAAACGTTTAGTGAAGGAAGTTGCTCAGTCAGATGCATAGATCAGTATTTTTTAGTCTGCTATTTGGATTCGTCTGGAGC
>JABDLW010000285.1 GCA_013001805.1 Saprospiraceae bacterium
CCATCTTCATCAAATATGTCCGCTCCGCAATTTAACGTCGTATCCGCAGCCGGCCAGTCTATATCCCCATACGTTAAGTTTGGCTTCAAGATGTAGCGCACTTGCGTACACGAATCCATTGCCAAACTGATCCACAACCGCAAAAGTCGTCGTCTCCTTCGCCAAAAATTCCTGGCTCACCTGGCATAAATTCTCGCGGATCGTCTGGCCGCGAATCAATTGTGTCGAACCGCAAGCCACTGTAATCACCGGATCATTCATACCCACTTGCATCGCACATGATACCGTATCGATATTACAAATCAACGCAGGACCCAGCTTGTATTCTATATGTGCATAGCTCCAGCAAGGTGCTATATCGGGACATCCAGGTATATCCACGACCACTTTGACTTTAGATCCTACATCGGCAGCATCTACCATTGGTTCATCGCGGAAACTTCCATTACCTTCCTGAATCCGTATTCTTAGCAGGCTGTCCGGAACTGCCGTCTTTATATCAAGCAACTCTGGTGTCAGCAGGGTCTCGCATTCTGCATCTAAACTAATATTATAATCTGTGCACGATAAGGTGACATCAAAGCAGGCCATAGCATCGACACAATCGGCAGCGGGTTCTCCATTCTTAAAGCCCATAGCTGTAGCCGGGCAGACAACGAATCCATTGTCAATATCCTGTGCTGTCAGGACTTTACACCCACTTCCGGTAAGTGTAAAAGTGCCACTGCCCGTAAAGGGATTAACTCCGCTTCCGGCCATAACTCCATTAGGTAATAAGGTCATTGCAGAAGCAATTTTTACTGCTTCTTTCAAGATCATTACATTTTGAAGGGTATCGTTTTCACATAGATTGGTGGCGACAAACTCAAAACATATGCTGTCTCCCACCATCGGGTCAGCCGGCTGTTCTAAGATCGACCAATCTAATTCTATAACCTGGACTCCGTCGACCAGGGTCCCGTTCGTCCAATTGACTTCTTTAATTTCCTTTACCGGGTAACCATCATATCCTGTAGCGGCATGCATGGATGAATTTATGCCCATAGCAGCAATTAGCAACAGGCTAAATTTTGTACGCAATAAATGACGGAAATTGATAAATTGACAAATTCGCTTCCTCATTTGATCCTTAGTTTTTTCCGGTCTCCCGGTGTAGCTTTATTTGAATTGTTAATAGGTATCCTCTCAGGAATGGATTTTACAGGATACTCAGAAAAAGAGGTTTCTTTTCCTATGGGTGTAGTTTCCAGACTTTGAGAGATATCACTTATAGAGATTCTTTGAGTCAAATTTTCTCTATCACGTGATGCGATACAATTAGGTCTATTTATCGCAGGTAAGTAGGGCAAAGATAATCAGATCAATCATATTACCGAAATAATTAATATATTTTTTATTGCATATGTTCGATTTATATATATAACAATTATGTAATACCAATATAATCTACTGATTATGAGCTGATTATGAGGTGAATAAAGAACTGAAGGAATCCTGAATTTTCTTATAACCTCTTGTATTTCACTTAATTCCCACGGTGATATTTGTTAAACAATCTTTCTTCTTCGTCTTATTTTGGAGGGTATTCACCGACGGTCTGAACACCCTAATCACAATTAAGAAACCTATAACACTATCCCTTTCCTATATTTGCGCCATTATTATTAAAAGAAGATACCTGTGACGATATTCATATTTGTCCTTATAGCCATCATCCTTACCAGTGTAAGCTTGTACATGTTGTTCCCGAAACTCGATCTGCCAGCATGGAAAGGAGCGGTTCCTGTACTGAATTACATGGAGATTTCAGAAAAAGTAGGGCGACCTAAATGGTATGGCCTGTTAACCATTGTTCCTATATTAAACATCTTTATCGTTACCGGGCTAAGCGTCGCATTAGTACGTAGTTTTGATCGATTCTCTCTTGGTGAGGCTGCATTAGCCGTTATTTATGCTCCAATCAGTTTTTTTCGATTAGCAAAAGATCCATCCGCGGAATATATCGGACCGATTCTCACACGTGAATCAGAATATCAAAAACAGATAGTCGAAGCCAGGAAGGCTAAGCAAGAGCGAAAGCTCAAGAAGTTGATGGCTAATAACCCCTATCATAAGTCCTTTGGCCGGGAATGGTTTGAATCTATAGTTTTTGCTGTCTTTGCCGCGGCGTTTATTCGTATGTTCTTTATTGAAGCATACGTTATACCCACTCCATCCATGGAGGGTTCGCTATTAGTGGGAGATTATCTATTTGTAAGTAAGTTAAGTTATGGTATCCGTACTCCACAGACTGTAGCTATGATACCTTTACTTCATAACCGGATTCCCATCACGGGAAATGAGTCCTATTTCAAAAGCCCATCATTACCTTATTACCGGACGAAGGCAATCTCTTCGGTAAAACGGAATGATCCCATTGTATTTAACTGGCCCGTCGGTGACAGTGTATATATTACATCCTCCCGCTCCTATTCGTTGGATCAAGTCAGGCAAAATCCGAGCTGGCTTTCACAAGATCCCCAGTTGCGCCAAAAACACGACAACCAGGATTATGTCGTACGGCCAATGGATAAGAAAGATCATTATGTAAAACGTGCAGTAGCCGTCGCTGGTGACACCTTACAAATAATTGACCGAGAGGTATACATAAATGGTGTTGCGCAGGAACATCCTGAAAAAGCGCAATTTGCCTACTTATTAGTTGGAAACTTGGCTTCAATTAATCCAAAGAAACTTATGGAATGGGGTATTGAAGAAGATGATCGATGCAATTGTAATGGGCGTACAGGCTTCGCTCTTGATGACGAGCAGGTACAAAACTTACGTGAAGCAGCCCCACAATTACAGATTATCCATTGCCAATTCGGTCCTCAGCCCAATAAAATATTTCCACAGGATCCAACTCATTTTCCAAATTGGTCCGTTGATAATTTTGGCCCCATTTATATTCCCGAAAAGGGAGCTACTGTGTCACTGGATGCCTCAAATATTGCTTTGTATGAAAAGCTGATCAAAGATTACGAGCACAATACACTTGAAATTCAGGACGGTAATTTTATTATAAATGGAACGCCAACTGACACGTATACCTTTAAGCAAAATTACTACTGGGCAATGGGAGATAACAGGCATAATTCTGAGGACTCAAGGATGTGGGGCTTCGTACCTCATGATCATATGGTCGGCAAACCGTTAGTGATTTGGTTTAGTTCGAAGAATGGAATTCGATGGAATCGTATTTTTAAATCAGCCAGTAACATTTAATTGATCATGTTCCGAATGCTCTGTTTATCTCAGTTTTTGTGGTTCATGCTAATGCTTGGCAACCTCCTCGCCCAACTTCCCAGTACAAATATTTATTTGCTGGATCTTCAATCGAATGAGCAAAAGGTGCTTCTGAAGAATCCTAAATACCTCACCGCATTTCATCCGGAAGGCTATAACAACCAACCAGCTTTTCTGAATAATGATCAGCTTTTAATCAGCTCCAATTATGAGAGTTCCTCCCTTACGGATATTCTGAAATTGAATTTAAGTGAGCACACAATCACGAGGTTGACAAGGACTGAGGCCGGAGAATATTCGCCTACTCCAGTGCCTGGACAGGACAAATATTCCATCATCAAACAATCGACGGCTGAAGACGGTACGACACCTCAGGTCTTATGGTCATATCCGTTAGACAGTAGTGATTCGGGAGAACAAGTGATCCCTGAAATCGACAATATAGGGTATCATTCCTGGATTAATAAGGATAAAGTGGTGCTCTTCCTGGTTGGCGAGCCATCCGAATTAGTTCTTTACGATTTACGGTCCAACACAGTAACAAATATCGCATACAATGTTGGGAGATGTCTGAAAGTAGATCGAAAGGGGAATCTTCTTTACACACAAAATATCGCTGATCAAGCCATTATTAGAAGTTATGATATTTACCTGGGTCGATCACGTAAAGTGGCTGATGCACTTCCCGGCCAGCCAGATTTTGATGTATTGCCTAATGGTCATCTCATTAGCGGTCAGGGCAGTCAACTGATGACTTATAATCCCCTATCGGATGCAGTTTGGCAACCGAATATCGATTTAAAGGATTTGGATATCCGCCAAATCAGCAGGATTTCCTCATCATTTGATAAGTTAGCCATTGTCACAAGTGAGTAACCTTACCTAGATTTACTACTTCGCCGGTAAAATTTTTTCCAGATTTATGCTATCGCGTACACATCTGCGTTACTTGTAAGATGTCAGCAAAACAGTATATCAGCTTCGGTAAGAAACTTATTCAATTTCCATCGCTATTGATACTTTCTTTCTTCCTCGATGCCTCTACGCTTTCAGGTCAATCGGCAGAAAGATATATTGTTGCGTTTAAGTTGGGCCACGAAGTAGATGTTTCCGCATTTAAAGCAAGTGCTCCTGGAGTAAAGATGCAGCCTATTTTTAAAGACTTAAACTTTTGGTCATTAGAGATTTATAAAGGTGCCGCAAAGGCGGGCATATTAGATCAACTTCGAAGACAAGTAGGAGTGCGATATATCCACGAGGATATTTTTGTGCCGAACCGATTCATCCCTAATGATCCGGATTTCCCAGCTCAATGGAGCATGGAAAAAATAGGAATGCGAGATGTCTGGGAGATTACAACGGGTGGACAAAATCCTGCCGGTCATGATATTGTGGTAGGTATACTGGATGACGGGTACCAAATAGACCATCCTGATCTTGAAGGAAGAATTTGGACCAATAATGAAGAAATTCCCGATAATGGAATCGATGATGATGGAAATGGTTATGTCGATGATTTTTTTGGTTGGAATGCAGGAGCCTCTAATGACGACCATAAGATTTTCAACCATGGAACCAGTGTTGCGGGCATCATTGGTGCCGTCGGTAATAATGACAACCAGATGGCAGGCGTCAATTGGGACGTACAACTTATGTTAACGAGCAGCAACCGGGCGGATGGTTATGTCTTATCTGATATCGTACGATCATATGACTATATCTACGAACAAA
This sequence comes from Saprospiraceae bacterium, assembly GCA_013001805.1. Lineage (GTDB taxonomy): Bacteria > Bacteroidota > Bacteroidia > Chitinophagales > Saprospiraceae > JABDMH01. The sequence continues at coordinate 5,017 of JABDLW010000285.1, forward strand.
GAAGGATCTATAATGAAAGTAATGGAGAGCGGGGAGCGTATGTGGTAACGACTAATTACAGTGGTGGTGTCGGAGAACGATTTCCTGATGATTTTCCTTCCTGGTGTGAAGTGTATGATGCCTTAGGTAGTGTGGGAATAATAAACATAGGTTCGACAGCCAACAATGACGTCAATGTAGATGTAGATGGCGATTTACCGAGCACCTGTCCTTCCGAATTCTTGATTGTGACCACCAATACCGGTCGGGTTGATCAAAAAGTGCAAAATGCAGGTTTTGGATCTGTCGGTGTTGATTTAGGGGCTCCTGGTGATGAAATATTTACTTTGGCAATTAACAACGACGTTGACCCCACATTTTTTGGCACCTCAGCTTCGGCACCTCATATTGCAGGTGTCGTCTCTCTACTTTATACGCTGCTATGCGAAGATGCTTATCAACGTTCACTTACGGATCCCGCTGAAATAGCGCTTATAATGAAAAGCGCCATACTTGATCATGTTTCACCGGCGTCTTCCCTCGCGGATATTACAGTTACAGGTGGTGTCCTCAATGCATTGGCAAGTGTCGAGGTCATAGACGAAACACTTGGAGACTGTTGCATGATATCAATTGACAACCTGGTTACGATGCCGGAAAGCTGTGCAGATGCGGACGACGGCATTATCGAAATCACGGCCTCCGGGGAAGATTTGACAGGAATCTTGACGTACAGCCTGTCAGCCCCGACCATTAATATTCAAAATGAATTGGGTAATTTTGATCGCTTACCTGCTCAGACATATGACATACGGGTGAGCGATGAAGGAAATATTCGCTGTTTTTCTGATACTACTATCGTGATCGAAGCACAATTAGATATTTGCCCCTTTGGAGAATTTACTATAGAACGATTGAGGATAGACTATGCGACCGGGGAGCTATTTATCGACTACGATCTGGACGAGCAGAAGGATATCCAGGTGCAAATTCATGATAACGCGGGACGTCTCGTGTATAATCGACTCGTAACACCTTCCTTAAATATGGGTCGATTTCATGTGGTGAATACCCGTGATTTTCCTGACGGAATTTATCACGCAAGCATTTTAGCTAATGGTCTGCGAGAAGTCGCTTCATTTATCGTAGTAAATTGATATCTATTTTTTCTTAATATATACTCATTATCTTAAAAAAAGGGTGTCATAATTGATGATAAAGTCTTACTTTTGCAGGCTTGAAAAAACAAACGTGTTTTATTCTTCTCCGGTTGCCTGATAAAAAGCCTCTATAAGTATTCTTGGAGAAAGGGGAAATGGCGCAGACCTTTCTTAAGTTGACGGGTTACCGGTTCAAAATTAAAAAATGGCTGCGTAGCTCAACTGGATACCTGCCTAACTGCGGTAAGCAGGCAGGGAGTACCACCAGGAAAAATACCTGTGGAGTCTCGCAGTCAAATAGCTTCCTAAAGAGGAGCGCTTATTTTAGTAATGGCTGCGTAGCTCAACTGGATAGAGTACCTGACTACGAATCAGGCGGTTGCAGGTTCGAATCCTGCCGCGGTCACGAATAAATCGGTACTGATCAAATCAGTAAAGAATTAAGTTTTAAAAATTACAGCAATGTCTAAAGTTTGCCAATTAACGGGAAAAAGACCTATTTCAGGAAATAATGTTTCCCACTCAAATAGAAGAACGAAGAGAAGGTTTGAGCCGAATCTTCAAAAGAAGCGTTATTATATTCCAGAAATTAATAAGTGGGTGACCATTAAGCTTAGTACTTCTGCAATGCGTAACATTAACAAAATTGGGATCTACGAATATCTAAAACAATGTGAGGCGAAGGGAATCAAGACCGGCGTCAATTTATCAGAAAAGTAATATTTTTGTACCATGGCTAAAAAATCTAAAGGGAATAGAAACCAGGTCATCCTGGAGTGTACCGAACACAAGAACAGTGGTATGCCGGGCACTTCCCGATATGTTACCCAAAAGAATCGTAAAAATTCTCCGGACAGATTGGAACTAAAGAAGTTCAATCCGATTTTAAAGAAGTATACGGTTCATAAAGAGATAAAATAACTGTAGTTACCTATAGTATTATCAATAATTAAAGTCCAGAAAAATGGCTAAAGTATCAAAGAACGCGAGAGTAGCTCAAAGAGCAGCAAATGCAGGATCTGGAAGAGATTTTGTTAAAGTGGTTACCAGCGTTAAGGATCCTGAAAGTGGAAAATACTCTTATAAAGAGGTGATGATCCATAAGGATAAAGTAAAAGAATTCCTTGCTGCCAATAAGTAATAGAAAATCAGAGAGATTTTATTTGAGAGGGGCTTTCCTTTAATTCAGAGGAAAGCCTTTTTTCTGTCAATTGTCCACCATGAGCTTTTTTAAAAAATTCTTTACCAAAAAAAAGGAGGCTGACCTTCAGGAAGGATTAGAAAAAACGAAGGAAGGACTGTTTGGGAAGATATCCAAAGCGGTAGCCGGGAAATCCACAGTAGATGTAGAATTTCTGGATGAATTAGAAAGTATCCTCATTGAGTCAGATGTCGGTCTCGATACGACGATAAAAATTATAGAGCGACTTGAGGCCAAAGTTGCTGAGGACAAATATCTGAATACCAACGAGTTAAATTCTATCCTTAAAAAGGTAATCAGAGACCTCCTATCCGAAAATAATACCGAAGATCTTGAAGATTTTGAGTTTCCCGAAAAGCAAGAACCTCATGTAATTCTAGTTGTCGGCGTAAATGGCACAGGAAAAACGACCACTGTAGGTAAGCTGGCATATCAGTTTTCCCAGAAAGGATCCAAAGTGGTATTGGGAGCAGCAGATACATTTAGAGCCGCAGCAGTAGATCAACTGAAAATATGGTCAGAGAGAGCCGGATGTCACTTTTATGATAAAGGAATGAATGCCGACCCTGCAGCAGTTGCCTATGAAACAACACAGTACGCCTTAAATAATGATGCAGATGTCGTCCTCATCGATACTGCAGGAAGACTACATACTAAGACGTATTTGATGAAAGAGTTATCGAAAATCAAGACCTCGATCGGTAAGAAACTACCAGGAGCTCCCCATGAAGTCATGCTCGTCCTGGACGCAACAACCGGACAGAATGCGATCGAACAAGCAAAGAGATTTACAGAAGCTACAGAAGTCACTTGTCTTGCATTGACTAAGTTAGATGGTAGTGCAAAGGGAGGAGTTGTAATCGGTATTTCAGACCAATTTAAAATACCCATAAAATATATTGGAGTCGGC
>JABDLW010000291.1 GCA_013001805.1 Saprospiraceae bacterium
CATTTCACCCAGCCCGACGGCTCCATTTAAGAGGAGATCCGGCATGGCAAGATAGGCGAAACCATCGGGGGCCACAGCTATATTCACATTTCGGCAATTAGGGGCCGCATTTGCGCCCAATGCCATACTCATAGATGCACCGGCGTCAATGAGACCGGCTCCACTACCAAAGTCGAAGCCCGGCGTAAGCATATCCTGGGCTGTATTGATCATCATAGTTTTTATCTGGGCTTTTGTTAACGCTGGATTGATTTCCATAATTAGCGAAGCCACTGCCGCGGCATGAGGCGCAGAAGCAGATGTGCCGAAGAAGTTTGGCAGCAAATCCGGATCTTGCGGGATATCAGACACAAAAAACGTGGTATTTCCTCCATCCGGAGCCACAAATTCTGGTTTATTATAAGTGACTGGCATGGCAAGTGGCATTCCAATATCATCAAATACGATGGGGACGCCACCCCAGGAAGAGAAGGAGTTCAATCCGGCTGGCGGTCCGAAACCGAAAGCTGGAGTAAAATACCAGGAAGAGGCACCAACTGCGCAAGCCCCGGGTGTATTGGCATGACCGGTGAGTGTGGGTGCATCACCACCATATTCCCAGGTAGGACTGGGACCATATATGATCATTTTAATTCGGTTGGGTAGCGGTCCACTGAAATGCTCAATAGAAAAATTAAATGTACCGTTGAAGAAGCCACCGATGCCTTCGAAAGCATCACCCATTCCAGTATTATTGAAATCAAAACTTCCGAAAATAAAATTTAAATTATCATCCCAAAGTACAAGGTCGACATCCGAAGCCGGATTAGCAGCTCCGGTGACACTGTAGAACGGTTCATCCCATTGCAGTATAACAACATAATTTCCAGCTGGAAAATCTATTTGTAAGAATGGATCACTGGGGGCAAATTCGTGAGCACCCAGGTAGAAAGGGCACAACTGAGGTCCAGCAGTATAAATTCCTTCATAAGAATTACGGTCGGCGTTGCCCGCAGATGAAAAGTACATTGATCCAGCCGTACAAACTTGCTCTACAGCCTGAGCCACAATACCAGGCATATAAAAAGGCTCGGCAAAGTAGATGATATCATCCACGATAATATCACAGCCGGCGGTGTTCAGATCAGCGATGCCCTGAGCAAAACCGGCTTGGCCGAAAAATGCACTGTTAAATGCCAGGTCTGCACCGGGAGCTACATCATGGACAATCTGCAGCATGGCCCTTCCTTCGTCAATGCCACCTCCACCTAAATCTAGCAAGACGTCTACCGGAGTGGTAAATCCAAATGGATTCCCTGCACCGGGCAAGTCACCGGTAGCAATATCATTGGCTGCACCACCAAGATCATCATAGCTATCCGATAGAACACCTATTTTGCTCCCAAACCCATTCACGTTATATAGGGCTCTCGCTACATCAGACCGTTGGGCAATATCTCCCTGGCTGGTGGCAGCACCGATATTGGTGATTGGTTTATATACCAATTTTATGGACTTGGCGGCATTCATACCCGTCATGTCTTCCAATTTCGCCATCGGCATCATACAGTTGATGACGTGTTTAAAATGAACTATATTCGTGGCACCCATTGATCTAAGTGCGGTCTCACAAGCATCGATATCGGTGGATACAATTTCCAGACCCACTTTGTCACTTTTCATTACCAGAAACTCTTTGGCCATGGGCATGACATCGTCTATGGTCTGTCCGGTTTTCATGGTCTTATAAGCATCCACCATCATGAGAAGATCCGTAGCCATTTTACTAGAGCGGGATCGCTCTTTGAGGTCTGCGATGTTATTCACATCAACCGGGACATTAAACAATGGCTGAAATTGTTGGCTTATGGCCAATGGCAAGATGAAAATGGTGTTTAAAAGCAGGATTAGTCCTACACTTCTCACGTGGTTCGTTAGCTTGTACATGGAGCAAAAGTTAGGTCTATACACAATAATTTTACTAAAACTCCAACACTAACATCACATATAGGACCAATATTTTGATATATAATGCAGGTACATATGAAATAGGCTTATAACGAGTAAGTTATACTAGTAGATAAACCCATGAGTTTTTCGTCAGCATTTCAAGATGCTTTTATAAGAGCATGACTTGCCTTGGTCCGGGACAAACAAAAAGGCGACCGGTCATGACCGGTCGCCTTGCGTATGAATCTTTTCAGTGGGCTGGCACCCTATAAAGTTGCCACATGCTTAGTCAGCTGACTTTTGAGATTGGCTGCTTTGTTTCTATGGATGTTGTTATTCTTAGCTAGTTTATCCACCATGCTAATCACCTTGGTCAAGAACTTTTCGGCTTCTGATTTGTCAGTCAATTCGCGAAGGTTCTTAATAGCGGTTCGGGTTGATTTTTTGTAATAGCGATTTCTCAAGCGTTTTGCGCTATCCTGGCGAATTCTTTTTTGTGATGATTTATGATGTGCCATATAGGTCTATAAATTTAGGAGCGCAAAGTTATGTTTTTTTACAAATGATGGCAATCATCTGGGGACCTTTTTATTCATTCTCGCCCAAATTTGCCGGTTTACAGGTGAAAATAGACCGATTTCACTGAAAATTAGTGTACAAATTTCCTTATAACAATTACTTTCGTGATAAAAAAAAGCCTTTTTTCTGTTAAAGCCTGCTGACAGTCGCTTTTTTTAAGACAAAAACTTGTTTCGACCGAATGGAGCGCCTAACTTTACTGCCGTATTATACATATTTTTAATCTAAAACTTCTATCTAATGAATAAAGGAGATTTAATCGAAAGTGTAGCAAACCAGTCAGGATTAACGAAAGCTGATGCTGGAAGAGCTGTGGATGCAGTATTGGATGCGATCACTGGTAGCCTTATGCAAGGTTCTAAGGTGACCTTGCCCGGTTTTGGTACATTTTCCACTTCTAAAAGAGCCGCTAGATCTGGCCGTAACCCTTCAACAGGAGAAACCATCAAGATCAAAGCAAAAACAATTGCGAAGTTTAAGCCAGGTTCTAAATTGACTGACGCTGTTAACTAAGCAAAACGATTTTTGAAATTATACGGTTAAAGTTGTGAAAGGCAGTCATTTGATTGCCTTTCCTTTTTATAGCCGTTGAGTATCGCCGTTGCTACTTCCCACAATCGTCCCCTTGTTACATCTTTAAAACTTTATCTAACATTCCTAATGAATAGCTTCAATGAAATTTGAAACAAAAGTCATCCATGCTGGCATTGAACCCGACCCTAGTACCGGTGCCATTATGACTCCAATATACCAGACATCGACTTATGTTCAGGATGCTCCTGGAAAGCATAAAGGATATGAATATGCCCGTACACAAAACCCAACCCGCACGGTTCTGGAAAAAAACCTGGCTGCTCTGGAAAACGGAACAGATGCCATCTGCTTTGCTTCCGGCCTGGCAGCCATGGATGCGGTACTAAAGCTGTTAGAACCGGGAGATGAAATCATATCAACATTTGAACTATATGGTGGATCATACCGGCTCATGACGCAAATATTTGCCAAGTATGGCATAATCGCTCACTTTATCGATTTGAACGATAAGTCAAGTTTGCGAAACCATATAAACGAAAAAACAAAGTTGATATGGATTGAAACGCCAACTAACCCAATGCTAAGCGTCCTTGATATAAAATACATTTGCAGCATTGCCAAAAAGACCGGAATACTCACTTGCGTTGACAGCACTTTTGCTACCCCGTATCTGCAACGGCCTATCGACCTGGGTGCTGATATGGTGCATCATTCTGCTACAAAATACCTGGCAGGTCATTCCGATGTTATTCTGGGTGCCGTCATCACCAATAGCAATGAATTGAGTGATCGACTGCATTATATTCAAAATGCCTCGGGAGCTATTCCCGGGCCACAGGACTGCTTCCTGACATTACGAGGCATTAAGACCTTACACTTACGTGTGCAAAGAGCATGTGATAATGCCATGGAAATAGCAGCTTTTTTGAAGAAAAATCGAAAAATCGACAGAGTATTTTACCCCGGCTTTAAAGATGCTCATAATCATCTGGTGGCGAAAAGACAAATGTCCCACTATGGCGCCATGATCTCTTTTACGCTAAAAAGCGATACGAAAAGAGCAGCAAATAAAGTGCTAAGTCGTACCAAGTTATTTAGTCTGGCCGAATCGTTGGGAGGTGTTGAATCATTAATTGGTCATCCTGCTACCATGACTCACGCATCCATCCCTAAGAAGGATCGCTTGAGCATCGGGTTAACTGATTCTTTGATCAGATTGAGTATCGGTGTAGAACATGTGGACGATTTGATCGCTGATCTTAAATCAGCCATTTCCTGATTTTTGATTTGATACAGAATGCATATTATTGATAATCAGTATTATACATATATGTATAATTTGACTAACTTTAATCTATAGTTGCAACCAGGTGGCCAAGAAGAAACAAAACAAGAAGACAGCCAGATCAGGCATCCGTTCTAAGCGATCAGAGGGCAGGGTTGTTAAGAAGCAAGCAGGCTGGGATTTAAGCCAATTTTGGCAAAAGGACAGAGGTCTGGATTCCCGTCAGTTACGATTACTGAGCTATGTGATGCTGGTTGTGACGTTGATAATGTGTCTGCTTTCAATCAGAGTTGGGCTGAACGGTGATGATGATGTTCAGGCAAATTACTCTGATGATCTACCATCCTTCTATACAAGCTTTGGCAGAGATACGACTTGCTTTGTAAGTGGGCCGGAGATTAAATATTACGGTGCGCTGTTTGAGCTCACGACAGGAGTGACAAACGGAATATTAGGGTTTGATAAGTCTGAACCGGGATATTTTACTGTCAGACATGTCTGGAATGCTATTTTTGGTTGCATTGCTATTTACTTCTTGGCTCTCTTATGTGGGGAAGTCGCCGGATTTTCTGCTGGCTTGTTAAGCATAGGTTTAATGTTCTTAACCTTGCGTTTTATGGGACACAGCCTGTTTAATCCCAAAGATATTCCTTTCGCCGCAGGCTATATGGTAAGCATTTATTACATCTATCAACTGTTGAAGCAAATGCCACAACCCTCCCGGAAGACGTTAATCGGACTCTCAGCGGGTATTGCTATGAGTGTAGGCGTGAGAGTAGGAGGAGTTCTGGTGATTGCCTATCTGGCTATGTTTTTAGGACTATATTTCTGGGCAAAGCACGGTCTTTCAGCTCTATTCTCTAAAGAAATAAAACCTTACTTCAGAAGTTTATGGATTCCCTCCCTCGCTGGTTTGGTTGGAGCACTACTGGTTTGGCCTTATGGAATTGTCAACCCATTTCAAAATATTCCTAAGGCATTTGAGGCATTTTCTAATTTTCAAGTAGCGATTAAAGTGCTTTTCGATGGCCAGATGGTGTGGTCACGGGATATTCCTTTCCGCTATTTACTCACATGGATCGGCCTCACGATTCCAGTATTCACCTTGGTCGGCATCATACTTTTCGCCGTCTTTGCAAAAGGCATTTTACGTAAATACAATGTCTTCGCCCTGGTGCTAACGGGTTTCGCATTTGTTTTTCCTATCACGTACGTTCTGATTTCCGGATCTATTCTGTACGATGGTTGGCGACATTTTCTGTTTACTTACCCCCCTCTGGTATTCATTGTGACGCTATCCTGGCAATACTTGATAGAGAAAAAACAAAACGATCGTTGGCAGTACATGATATGGGGTTTGCTGGCACTGACTGCTGTCGATTCAGCTATCTTTCTTGTACGAAATTCTGCCTTTCCCTATGTATACTTCAACCCTTTGGGTGGAGGCATGAAGGGAGCCTATGGTGATTATGAGCTGGATTATTGGGGAGCCAGTGTGAAGCAAGCAGTGGAAGCTCTGGAAGATCAAGGAATCATTGCTGAAAACATGACCGATACCATTACACTGGCCAGTAATTTTTCGCATGCAGCACAGGTGTACACCAAAAAGTACAACGGTAAAGTCAAGATCAATTATGTACGCTGGCGACAACGCTACGACAAACCCTGGGACTATGGGATATTTGTGAATCGCTTTGTTGATGGATCTTATCTAAAGCAGGGTTATTGGCCCACATCAAAGACGATTCATACTGTCGATGCCAATGGTGTTCCGATTGCTTTAATTGAGAAGGACGCAGTCAATTCACCCGCATACCTCGGTGCTATGGCTATCAGCCAGCAAAATTGGGATGAAGCCATACAACAACTGACAGTAGAGTCGCAAAGTCATCCTGACAATGAAATGGCCTGGATCGGACTGGGAATGGCACATCTTAATCGCAATCAATTGCCACAAGCCAAAATTGCTCTGGATCAAGCAATTAAAATAGTACCCGATAATCAGAATGCCCTAAATTTTATGGGCTACTACCACTATACAGCCGGAAATCTAAATGAAGCAAGGCCGTATTTTATAAAGGCAGCTGAACTTCACCAAACAAATTCCACCGCCTTTTATTATTTGGGACGAATTGAGATGATGCAAAACAATCACTCGGCAGCACTGGCAAGGGTGCAGGATTGTATAGACGCAAACGGGAACTTTCCCAATTGTTATCAGTTGGGTGCGGAGGTATATCAAGCGATGGGAGATCAGCCTAATGCCCAGCGCTATCTCGATGCATTCAACCGGTTGGTAGGTAGATAGCCTTTAAAAAAATTAATCCATCCGCTCCAGAATCAAGGCTGAAGCACCGCCACCACCATTGCAGATAGTGGCTAGTCCATACTTTCCTTGTTTTGAATGGAGCACGTTGTTCAGGGTGGTTATAATTCTGGCTCCCGATGCACCCAACGGATGTCCCAGGGAGACGGCCCCGCCATGAATGTTAATTTTATCCGGACCCAGATCCATTAATTTGGAAAACGCTAGCGGCACAACCGCAAAAGCCTCATTGACCTCAAAGTAATCAATATCACTGGCTCGAAGACCGGCGCGTTTGAGGGCAAGTGGTGTTGCCAGCGTGGGTGCAGTTGTAAACAACGAGGGTTCATGGGCAGCATCAGCGAAAGCCACAATTCTGGCCAGGGGCTTTAAATTGTGTTTTTTTATTGAAGCTTCACTTGCTAGAATGATGGCCGACGCTCCGTCGTTGATGGTCGATGCATTAGCAGCGGTGACCGTACCGTCCTTGGTAAAAGCCGGACGCAAACCGGGGATCTTTTCAAAATTCACTTTTTTAAATTCCTCATCTTCATCTATAATCAAAGCGGGACCTTTCCTCTGGGGAAGTTCGACAGGAACGATTTCCTGCTTAAAAATTCCTTTCGCAGATGTTTCGGCACTACGTTGGTAGGAACTAATTGCATAGGCATCCTGATCTTCCCGGCTTATTTCGTATTTCGTCGCGGTTTGGTCGGCAAAGACTCCCATAGCACACTGTTGGTAAACATCCTCCAAGCCATCGCGTACCAGACCATCAACTAAAGTCGCGTTTCCATATTTATAGCCAAAACGGGCTTGGGGAACATAGAATGGTATTTGGGTCATATTCTCCGTGCCACCTGCAACTACCAGATCATTAAGACCTAGCATAATACTTTGCGCGCCGATCATAACTGCTTTCATACCTGAGGAGCAGACTTTGTTGACTGTTGTACATGGTACCGTATCTGGCAACCCCGCCCGTATTGCCACTTGCCTGGCTGGAGCCTGCCCCAGATTGGCCGAGACAACATTTCCTATAAAGACCTCATCCACCCACGCTGGCTCCGCATTGACTTTATTCAAAGCCTCTTGTACTACCTTGGCACCAAGCTGAATTGCATCGACATCTTTAAAAATTCCACCGAAACTTCCAATCGGTGTTCGTAGCGATGCCACAATGTAAACCGGATTAAATTTCATCTGTTTTTAGTTTGAATATTTGATTTAACTACTGTCAGTCTTAACGACCCGTGACTTGCAGCAAAAAATAATTTCCCTATTGCCTGTAATCATATAATCTTCAGACAGTTGTACCGTGGTCTGTGAGGTAACCGCGAGCGCATTATTTCAGATTTGCATATTAGCGCGCCACCTGTCCAAAACAAATGATTTTAATCATGCAAAAGTAAGCCTTCGGTCCTTTTATTTCTATTTTTAGCCTTCGATCGGAGAATTTTATGGAGAAAAAGGATTCAGGATTTTCAATTAAATCATGGGCTGAAGATGACCAGCCGCGTGCTAAGCTGGCTCAGAAGGGGACCATGGCACTATCCAACTCCGAACTTTTGGCTATTCTTATTGGATCCGGTACGAAGGAAATATCTGCAGTAGAATTATGTAAAAGAATTCTTTCTTCAGTGGAAGGTGATCTCGCTGCTCTGGGCAAATTGACGATTCAGGACCTGCAGAAGTTCAAGGGAATTGGCCAGGCAAAGGCGATCACGATTTTGGCGGCATTGGAATTGGGACGCAGACGAAAATTTTCGGCAGGTAAAGACAAACCACATATCGTGGATAGTAAATCAGCTTATGAGGTAATAGCTCCTTTTCTCCTGGATAAAGTAACCGAGGAGTTTTGGATTCTGTACCTCGATAGATCGCATCGACTCATCGAGAGCTGTCGAATCAGTAGTGGTGGGGTGTCGGGAACCGTGGTGGATAGTAAGGTTGTATTTAGTAAGGCCCTTCAACTATTAGCCTCGTCCATAGTTTTATGTCACAATCATCCGAGCGGTCAGCTCAAACCAAGTAAATATGACCTGCAAATCACCCGGAAAATTAAGGAAAGTGGACAAATGCTGGATATTTCCGTCATTGACCATTTGATTGTGGGTCATGGTAATTATTTGAGCATGGCCGATGAAGGTTTGATATGATTGAATGCCACAACCATCATTTAAAATAACTGTTTGAAGAGCAATGGCAAGCGAAGGTACTCCCAGTTTTGATTATCAGATCCTAGCCCGGATTTTGAAATTGGCCAGGCCTTACAAGCGTACATTTGTTTTAGCAGCAGTGCTGGCCGTCCTGGTTGCTCCCGCGGCATCTTTACGGCCTTATCTGATTAATGTCATGGTAGACGAACATATCGTCAATTTTGACCTGCAAGGTATGTTAAGGATGACCATGATCATATCGGTGCTGTTGGTAATCGAAGTTCTCCTACAGTACGGTTTTATATACTCTACTAACTGGTTGGGGCAGTCTGTCATCAGGGATCTTCGCCAATCAGTCTTTAATCACCTCATTGGTTTGAGATTGCGATTTTTTGATCAGACGCCGATTGGTACCATTACCACACGTACTATAAACGACATTGAATCAGTTAATAATGTTTTCTCTCAAGGCGTAATCACTATTGTTGCCGATATTTTAGCGATTATCGTGGTACTGGCTATCATGTTCAAATCCAGCTGGCAGCTTACCATCATCTGTATTGCTACGCTACCTCTTATGTTAATTGCCACTTATGTCTTCAAGGAAAAGGTTAAGGCCGCATTTCAGATTGTAAGAACACAAATTGCCAGGATGAACGCCTTTTTGCAGGAACGAATATCGGGTATGAGAATTCTGCAAATATTCACTGCTGAACGACGCGAACTGCAAAAGTTTAAAAAGATAAACCGTGCCTACACCCAGGCAAACCTTGACTCTATTTTATATTACGCTATTTTTTTTCCAGTGGTGGAGATCATTTCCGCTCTGGCTCTGGGGCTGATGGTTTGGTGGGGTGCCCGAGGGGTGATTAGTGAAGAGATCTCCTTTGGAGCATTGGTCGCATTTCCCATCTATCTTTCCATGCTTTTTCGTCCTTTGCGGTTTATTGCCGATCGTTTTAATACATTGCAAATGGGTATGGTGGCAGCAGATAGGGTCTTTCGGGTACTCGATAACAAGGGTCGGATTGAAAATAACGGAACCATTGAAGTCAATAAGTTTAATGGCGACATTAAATTTGAAAATGTAAGTTTTGCTTACGATGAATTAAATTTTGTTCTCAAGGAAATTAATTTCCACATAAAGCCGGGAGAGACCCTCGCCCTGGTGGGAAGTACTGGATCTGGAAAGTCCACTATCATAAATATCTTAAATCGATTCTATGATGTGCAGCAAGGTGATGTTAAAATAGATGATGTTTCACTAAAAGAATTTGATCTGACGGCTTTACGGCGGCGGATCTCGATTGTTTTACAGGATGTATTTTTATTTTCAGGAAGTATTTTTGAAAATATAACCTTGCGTGATCATTTAATTACCCGGCAGGAAGTCATCGATGCCTCCAAGATGATCGGTGCGCATGATTTTATTGTAAAGATGCCCGATGGTTATGATTTTAAAGTGAATGAAAGAGGAAGCAATCTCTCCATGGGACAGCGGCAGATTATTTCTTTTATTCGCGCATTGGTCTTTAATCCTGACATCTTGATTCTGGATGAGGCCACATCTTCGGT
>JABDLW010000300.1 GCA_013001805.1 Saprospiraceae bacterium
GGGTTAATTTAACCCGGAAATCACCGGTACCGATTTTATGTGGCGAGAACCTTTATGGTCGCGCTGACTTCCGCCCCTTTATTGTGAATCAGGGGGTGAACATGATTGAAATTGACGTATCCATGGCCGGAGGTCTTCTGGAAGCCAAGAAGATTGCCGATCTCGCGGAGACCTATTTTATCCCCGTGGCAACTCACAATGTGGCTGGCCCCATTGCCACGGTGGCATCGGCAAATCTCGCCGCCTCGGTTCGAGAATTTCTCGCTCATGAAGCGTTTATGCTGCGACCGATCAACGATGGCGGTGATAGTATCAATGGTGATCCAGAGGTCCTCGGATACGGTAAAGATTTGGTAAAAGATGGGTATATCCAATTAACTGATGAGCCTGGCTTTGGTATTAACCTAAATGAAAAATTGCTAAAGGAAAAATATTTAATAGAAGGCGATGTGTGGTGGGATTAGTATGCTGGTCCGTCCGGCTAATGATTGATAAACCTTTCTTCATTATTTTGCATACAGGGTTTCCAATACTTTTTTAGCATTTAGATTCTGGGGATTTAATTCCAAAGATCGCTGATAATTCACTTTTGCTTTCTCACTTTCTCCATTGCTTAAATATGCTTCTCCCAGGCTGTCGTATACATTAAAACTTTCCGGGTATAAAGCAACATTGACTCTGAAGACATCTATGGCCTGCTGTAAAAATCCTGCTTCCAGTAATTGATAACCAACTCTGTTTAATTGAAATTCCTGAATATCCGGATCTGAGCGATCATTTGACTTCAACTTTTTATATTCGGCAAGTGCCTGGTCAAATTGGCCGGCTTCTATCCACTCATAGGGAATTTTCTCAGAATTTGTCAATTTCGGATGGACATATTCCAGCTGATCCTTGCTCCCCTCATCGCGAAAAACCAAATGCTTTTTTGAGTCCTCCGGATTAATCCCAAATGAGACAAGTTTTTCACGTTCTTTTCTGATAAATAGCTGATCTGAAATGCGAAATAGTTCTTCCGGTGGGTTTCGTCGATACTGAATATAGAGTTTCTCATTTTCCAGATATATCGTTGCAATCTGGTCGGAAGAAAACCAGTAGCGCCCCAGGTAGGGTTCCACCTTTTCGAAATCAATTGGCAATTTTTCATAGCGAGGGAGAAGATAATTAGACCAGTCGTAGACCTGCGCAACGGATCGTCTGACTTCGCTAATGAAATCAGGATGATTTGAATTGGTCAATATCACGACACCATATCCACCTTCCCTATTTGCCGTCAGGTCACTGGAAAAACCTTCATCCCAACCTCCATGTCCAAAATAATGTGTTCCAATACGATTTTCTAAAAAAATCCCCAGGCCGATAAAATCCTCAAAGACCGGGGTTAACATTTGATTTGCCATCTCCTGAGAAAGCACCTTGTTTTCTCTACCGCTGACCGACATCTGTATATCTATCGCAAATTTAGCGAGATCCCGCGCTGTTGTCCACAAGCCCGCTGCAGCCATTTCAGGATAGGTATGACGTTTGCCTTTGGTCATCGATCCATCCGGTAGATAACCTGTGGCCGCATGCAAGAGCCTGTCGGCAGAAAGGGGCTGATCGTAGGTACTATTTGTCATTTGTAAGGGCTCCAAGACCAGCTTTTTCATCAGTTCAGGATAGGTTTGGCCGGTTTGGTCAACCATGACTTGCTGCATAATACAATAGCCACCTCCCGAATATCGAAATCCTTCTCCAGGTAATTTATTTATGGTGATGGCAGCCGAATTGGCGGGTTCTTCACCATTTAATACTTGTATAAGTGTAGGTACTTTTTCGTAAATATCGTATCCAAGAAATCCGTGTACTGTGACTCCGCCTGTATGACTCAAAAGATGCTTTAAAGTGATTGATTGCTGGTCGGTAAAACTGCTAACTGGTATTTGCCAGGATTTTAAATAATGCTGTACCGGCTGAGTCAAAGAAACCTCTCCCCGATCTACCAGCGACAGAACACCATAAGCCGCCACGGGTTTACTAATAGATCCGGCCTGAAAAAGCGTATTATCCGAGACCGGTCTTTTTGTTTCCAAATCCATGACACCATAAGATTTGCTCCAGCGTATCTTAAAATCTTCAATAACAGCCATACTCATCCCTGGCACACCATAGTATTCCATTCGTTCCTCAATCGTCCAGGTGGTATCATCCTGGAAAAGAACTGGCGGCCTTAAACCTTCTTCCACCGATTTAATGTCAGCTGCCAAGGCAGAAGTTGATTGTCCATTGGATTTATGAACTACTAAAAAAGTAGCTAACAGCCAGCTGCACAAGATCATTCCTTTCATACCGAAGATTATTTCTTGATTTAAATTAGTAAACTTTTTATTTACCGAAGTGCTCAGTACGATCCAACTCTATTATTAATGTCAATTACGACTGCAACTAAAATCTCACAATAAATTCAGAAATACCCCAGATCAAGCCCAATTAAGTAGACGAATAATATTGCCTCCTTTTACTTTAGTTCTATCACTGGCGGAATAATTTGACATATGCTCATCTACGATCTCCGGTGTGCCACTACCCCACACCATGCGGTCGGGTCCAAACTCTGCAATAACGCGAGAGGTAAAGGATTTTGCACTGGGAAATAGTGGTTCATCTTTAGCAAAATGATTGATACCGGAAAGTTTCATATAGACATTGGGAAAATGAGATAGCTGCAACACATCGGCAAACTCTACAGCAGTGCCGAGATGAGGTTCGGCTAAATGATCAATTAAGACTTTGCAGCCAGGAAAAGCCTGGATGGCCTCGCCGGCGGATTTAGCATAATTCGGGCCAATATGCAATTCGATAATTAAATCCAGATCCACCGCTTGCCGCCATAATGCCCGGACACCGGTATCGGAAAAAGATTCCAGATATTTTTCATTGCCTTTTAATGCATGAAATCTTGTCGCTACGATTCTTTTCTCCTCTTTTACCAAGGCTAATAGCTTCTTGGGGGCATCATTATCCTTTGGATAAAACAAACTGGTACCTCGTAATCGATCCGGTTGACGTCGCAGACAATCAAGTATGAGGCGATGGTCATCGCCATAGGGTTCGGGATGCACGATAACCGCCCTATCAACTCCCAGCCCATCCAACTGATCTAAATAGGCTTGAAGCGGGTCGGCGGGTCTCGTCGAAGTATCCGGCTGGTAGGTAGCCTGGGGATGAAAGGGATATTTCTGTAAATCCGGACTAAAAATATGGGCATTCCACTCAATGACCGGCGGAGCATAACTTGACGAATGTCTGGAATCAAGAGGCATCATCCCGGTTAGAGCATTTCCTGCCAGGGGTAGGCTCATTCCAAAACCCAGATGGCTAAAAAATCTTCTTCTTTGCATATTACAATTGTTATTGCGGCGCCAATAAACTGGCCTTTAATATCGAAGTAATATTCCTTAATTATCTTTGGAATCCACACCATCTCCCTCGCTGATCTCGGGTTTATTGGGATCGACATCCGTCTTATTTTGCACCTCATTGGGTGTGACATCCAACTGGTCTTCTTGGGGACTCTCCTCTCCATTATCATCCTCTAGCAAAATATCAGCTGTAACACTTTTTGCTTCTTTTCTCATTTCTTTAAGTTCCTTCTTGATAGCTGAGGGATGGAAATCACTTTCTTCGACAGGATTAAGAATTAATTCATCAAATACCCGAACGATTCTGGTAGAAAAAAGTGCCAAATTTCTGAGCTCGCCCAGTTGGTTTAAGAACAAGACACTATTTCTCGTACCTACCTCATGATTTTTAATACGTTTGATCTGCTTTTTGCGTATCGCCCGGGTTTCTCGCATAAAGGGAGCAAGGGCATTATAAATTTCTTGTGGTCGCTCGGTATCAACATGTTTGAAAATATCAATAATAATCTCATACCACTCGAATAGAATAGCATGCAAAGACTTCAGTTCTTCTATCTGTTCGGGTAAAAGAGGTTTATGGTTATTATCAACGTGATCCAAATTTTCCTTTAAGATGACATTCACTTGCTTACCCATATCAGCCAAGTAGTCAACAACGAGAATATATAAATGACCGGATTCCAGTTCGTGATCCGGTACCTGATCTAAGGCACTGCTTGAGCTATTTTTGAGGCTTTTGATTTTGCTATAAATCGGCTTGTAGGCCTGATATATTTGATTCAACGCCGTCAAGTTCTCTTCTCCCAACGCACTAAATGACTTATCTGTCAAATCTCCATATTGTTTCAGAAATGACTTCAGCTGGGTGCTGCAAAGGCTGATCACTTTAGCCTTCGTAAGGGTACCCTCTTCAATCGATTTTTCGACTACTTCAGCATCCGCATCTTTTTTATTATGAAATATATGGGTACGGTAGATAATGTAACCAGAAATCGCAATCATAACTACTATTCCCACAATACCGCCAAAGTGAAAGATCAACGCCATAATGAATGCCACCACGAAAGCAGAGAAGGCAGTAAAAAACCAACCACCGATTACGGATAAAACACCTGATACCCTGTAAACTGCACTCTCGCGCCCCCAGGCTCCGTCAGCCAGGGATGTTCCCATAAAGACCATGAAGGTGACATATGTAGTAGATAAAGGCAGTTTTAGGTTTGTTCCAATCGCAATAAGGCTACTGGCTACAATTAGTGTAACGGAAGCTCTGATCATATCAAACGCCGGAGCTCCCTTTCCCTTATGCACTTGCCTTCGTGTAAATGGTGTCTGGTCAAACTGTCGATTGGTCGATTGCCGCCAGGTTTCCGGTAAGCGGTCATTTACGAAGTTTGCCATGGTGGCAAAGCGACGAACTATGCTTCGTGAAAGCATGTAGGAACCAAATCGCTCATATCCCTCATCCTGCCTGCCCAGATCCAGGGAAGTTTTAACGACTGATTTTGCTTTTTTTGAGGTATACAAAGTAATCACCATAATTATACCGGCCAATAACAAAAGAAGGGTCGGTGTAGGAACCTGGCCAGCGAGGCCATCCATTAAAAATCCGTCGGCTCCGGTACCACCAGACTCCAGAAATATTTGGTAAGCATTATAA
>JABDLW010000305.1 GCA_013001805.1 Saprospiraceae bacterium
TCATCAAAGTGAGAAGAGCATAACTGGCAATATTAAATGGTACACCAAGAAATACATCGGCAGACCGTTGATACAGTTGGCAGGATAATTTTCCTTCGGCCACATAAAATTGGAACAGGCAGTGGCACGGTGCCAGTGCCATCTTGGGGATATCGCCGACATTCCAGGCATTTACGATTATTCGTCGCGAATCGGGTGATTCTTTGATGAGATCAATAGCCTGACTGATCTGGTCAATCGTATGACCGTCTCCGTTCGACCAACTACGCCACTGCTTGCCATAGACTGGTCCTAGGTCACCATCTTCCCTGGCCCATTCGTTCCAGATACGTACTCCATGTTCCTGCAGGTACTTCACATTTGTATCACCTTTCAAGAACCAAAGAAGCTCGTAAATAATCGACTTTAGATGGAGTTTTTTTGTGGTGATCAGAGGAAACCCTTCACTCAAATCAAATCGCATTTGATAGCCAAAGACACTCAGGGTGCCTGTACCAGTACGATCCGATTTAGGGGTGCCTTCCTCCAAGATATGGGTGAGCAAATCATGATAGGCTCTCATTCTGCAAAAATGATAAAATATATGTAAAAAATTACCATTTGATACCGGGAAAAACTTGTAAACCAGTTTTTCTTCTTCAATGGATGGAATCCAGTCTCAAATTTACTTTTGATTGGAGGCAATTTTAGATACCAAACTATCTCTTAAACTGTGCAGGAAAGGCCTTGGGCTCAAAATCCCATAAATATGGCAGTAGAAAGTAAACAATCACCGAAAGTAACAGGATAGAAATCAGATTCATCCAAATTCCGGTTCTCACCATATCGGGTATACGAAGGTAGCCCGAACCAAATACGACAGCATTGGGTGGAGTAGCCACCGGCAACATAAAAGCACAAGAAGCTGCGACAGTTGCGGAGACCAATAAAATATAAGGATGTACGTCAATCGACAAAGCCATTGGCGCCAGAATCGGTAGCAGCATGGCAGTGGTCGCTAGATTGGAAGTAATCTCGGTAAGGAAATTTACTGCGGCGATCAAGATCAGGATCAAAACAAAAATCGACAATCCCTGTAATGTTGTCATCTGATTTCCAATCCAAACTGCCAGGCCAGTCTCTGTAAAGCCTTCCGCAAGGGCCATTCCCCCACCAAACAACAAAATAATGCCCCAGGGCATTTTGACCGCTTCCTCCCACGAGATCAGTTTTTTACCTGTTTCTCTTGCCGGTAATACAAATAAAGATATTCCCGCAACCATTGCAATAATGGTATCATCCAAAGCCGGAATCCATTTTTGGAGAAACGATCTGGTAATCCACATAATGGCTGTCAAGGCAAAAACTACCAATACTGCCACCTCCTCTCTTTGCATAGCACCTAGTTCAAGCAATAGTCTCCGGATCTCTTTTCTCCCGCCAGGAAATGACTTTTGCTCAAATTTAAAAGCCACTGCGGTTAGGTATTTCCAACAAATGAAGAGCAGGAAGATGGATATGGGCAGTCCAAACTTGAACCATTGTGAAAAAGTGATTTCAATGCCATAGGTCTCACTCACTACACCGGCCAGTACCAGATTCGGTGGTGTCCCAATAAGCGTTGCCATACCTCCAATACTGGCAGAATAAGCAATACTGAGCATCAGTGCCTTACCAAAGATCTGGTTTTCGTCTTCTATTGTTGCCGGATTGTCCCGGAGTTGTGAAATAATAGCCATCCCGATGGGTAACATCATCACTGCAGTTGCCGTATTGCTGATCCACATTGACATGAATGCCGTCGCTACCATAAATCCCAGAATAATATTGGTGACACTGGAGCCGATAATATCTATAACACGTAATGCAATACGGCGATGAAGACCCCACTTTTCAATAGCGATCGCTATAATAAAACCTCCCATATAGAGGAAGATATACTTGTGCCCGAATTGTGCTGTCGTGGCCGTTAAACTCAGGGCCCCGGTCAGAGGAAAAAGCAAAATCGGTAGCAATGCGGTAACCGCAATGGGCAGTGCTTCCGTGATCCACCAGCAAGCAATCCAAAGGGTTGAAGCTAAAATAGCATTTGCTTCGTCAGGCAAACCTTCCGGATGAAAATAAAACCTGGTAAGAATAAAAAGTAGGGGACCGGCAATCAATCCCAGACGTGCCGTACTTAATGTCATTTAATTATGGTTCAGGCTGTAAGTTGGTGAAAATCACGGAAAAAATCGAACGATTTCAATCGAGCAGGTTGAAGTTAAAAAATGAAGTCAGGTTGTCAGGTTCGATTTCCTGCCAAGCAACCGAATAGCTTCTAACCATCAGAGCAAAAAATCAGCAAACTCGACCTGTCACAATTAGAAGTAATCACTTGGGATTTTCAAAATAATAATTCCATCGCACCCACCGGTTAAATTAAAATCATTTAACGCACGGAGTCCGGACCGCATTTTTTTACCGTAATAATCTTATGTGCCCAGTCCATGAAGAGATCCTCCTTTGGCAAATAATTGATCAACTTTTAATGTTGTTTCCCGATCGACTTCCAACACCGGGGCATGGTGAGGTTTAATCCGCGCATCAATAATCAGGGGACCCCGGCAGCCCCAATGTTTATTTTCAAAAAATGATTCCACGCCATATATATCGTGCGAAGGATTTGATCGCGTAAAAGTAACCCATAAAAAGTTCTCGTAATTGCGGGAAACGAAAGTGGCATCATCTACCAAGACAATCAGAGGGAAGCCTGACATATTTTGCTTTTCCAGGGTACTGGTTAATTCCTCAATTTCATTCTGTGTGGTACCGTAGTCTTCAAAGGATTTATGCTCAACAACAAGAATACCAGGATCAATTAATTCAGCAGTTTTGCAGGTTTGTGGCAACCTCAGAGAGGACTCTATTTCGGTGGCTAAAGAACGTATTTTCTCACCGCAGACTGCAACCACCAATTTTGAACCCGCATTCCACCCCGATCCGCTGTAATCCAGGGTATCGATTGTGGTTCGGGTCTGAAAATGGAGATCGCGCTTCCAATCCACCCGTTCCAACATGTGGCGGAAAAAACCCGGTATATCTGAAGTAGACCAATGTGGATCATCATCTGCCGCAGCTATCCAAAGATATTTTGCTAATGACGTTTGTCCAGATCCCAGTAAATGATTAGCCTGTGTAAGGATTTCCTCGGGTTGAGATTGACGAAAAGGCATATATCGTTCGCTACCGATTGCCAAAAGTAGCGGATGTACACCGGCAACATCTACGGCATGCAATTCTTTAATTCCGGGAAACTCGCTAGGAAGCAAGGGGCCTACGAGCTGATGTATCAAATATCCAAACCCAGAATCTTCTTGTGGTGGTCTGCCCACCACGGTGAAATGCCAGAGAGGATTTCTCCGGTGATATATCTTATCAATCT
>JABDLW010000328.1 GCA_013001805.1 Saprospiraceae bacterium
GATTTATTGCAACCACTACCAGTTATCTGGATTTTCTGATATTGTTTCGTATCCGTTTACATAGCAAAAGTTACCATTGGCTCAAAATATAGCACCAAGTGGATGAGTACCATGGATACTCAGGGTAACTTGGGCAAACTTAGATTCAAATTGGAATAAGTTGTTATCTAAATAATCAGCCATCTAAATGAAAAGTCTATCTATTTTCACTCTTTTCATTTTAAGTGTATCGCTCCAAAGCCAGACGTTTCACACTGACGTTAGGGGTACGATTGACCAGACGAAGGGAGGTTTGCTCCAATAAGTCATGGCATGCGTCAATCATTATCTCCGTTTTTGTGGTAGAACGGACGATCCTAGACCCTAAAACACTCAAGTAGCTGTGTGAAGACCATGATTTACTTTGTAATCTTAATTGAAGAATTGCCTTTACCACGGGCAGCATAAAAATGAACGATCAAGATCGCACCTGGGCCCCACAGCCAGATTTTTATAAATTTTTTAATTGCGGAGAAAGTGGCAAGCATACTGCACCGCCCGATCTGACTGTAGTGGCCTAGCTGCTTTACATGCTTTGAGCGAGAAAATCAGGAATTAAGGTTGCGATTAAGCTAGGAAGAAAACATACTTAATAAACTTAAAACTGATTTTTATTCTCTAACTAATAACACAAAAGAATGAAAAGTGATGCTGTATTTTTATTAGTTTTCGGCGTACTACAAATTGGTTTCATCCAAGCCCAACCTACGCAACTGGAAGTAGATGGCCCTGATCAGGCAAACGCCATGGCCGTAAAAATCCGTACGACCTACCAGGGTATTGAAGAAGCCTATGGCATGGAGGCACGGGCTACCTCGAATTCTTTCGGCACTGCGGGCAACTTCATCGGTTCGTTTAGAGCGATCAATGCCTACTCTTCAGGAGGAAATGCTATTGAAGCATCTGCTGCACAATCCTATGCTGTCCGGGCTGCCAGTGCGACTTTTCCGGCAGGATATTTCTTATGCGAAAATAAATTATGGCCCGACCTGATCATCGGTGGTACCGGTAATAATAATCCAGGTGACGATTGTAGGATTGGGTCCGATCCTAATTACGTCGGTAGCGATTTATTTCTCAGGACAAATGATGCGATCGTATTCGAACTGGACTACAATAACGATGAGGAAGGACAGTTCGAGATAAGAAACAGCAATGCAAATGTCATTTTTAAAGTCGATGAAGTTGGGAAATCACAATTAAATGGTGCTCAATCAGTGGCAGAATTAAATTCTAACAATACGGTAAGCGGATCTGTGTTGGTATTAGATAATTCTACCCCTTCTCCATTTAATGATGTGGGAGCTATTAACTTCAGAACCTTTGCCGCTACCCCGGGACAAATTGCCTATAGTAGTAGCAATACGATGAATTTTCGGGTAAATAATATAAATCCACTGATGCAATTGTCAAACGGAGCAAACCATATCACTATGTCAAATGGTGCTAAACTAACGGCAGGAGGCATGTGGATGGATGTGTCAACTAAATTAAGGAAAGATCTCCAGGGGCTCGTTGATCAGGATCAAATACTGAATCGAATTTTGATGTTGCCAATTTATCACTGGAATTACAAAAGTGAATCTGGTTTCATGCATATCGGCCCCACAGCGGAAGATTTCCACGATTTGTTTGGTTATGGCCCTGACAATGTAAGCTTATCACCCTCAGATCTTGCCGGATCCGCTATAGCTGCAGTCCAGACATTGCATCGGCAAAACACAAAACTAAAAAGTGAAGTCGAAGAGCTTAAGACTCAGCTGAATTTCCTGTGTGATCATATTTCTAAAAAAGCAAAAAGAAGGATAGCTAAGTTGGAAAAACCTTAAATTGAAGTATGGCAGCACCGACCTCTCCCCATGTTTCCACATTGACCGCCATTCTTGTCGATGATGAAAATCATAGTATCCGCACACTGGAATATGAGCTGGAACGGCACTGTCCTGAAGTCCAGATCCTTGACTGTTGCTCTTCTGGGAAATTAGCGGTAAAATCCGTTTTAGAGAACCGGCCCGAATTATTATTCCTCGATATCGAGATGCCGGGTATGAATGGCTTTGATGTACTACGGAATTTGATGCCAATAGATTTCGAGGTGGTCTTTGTGACCGCCTATGATCAATATGCCATTCAGGCTTTTCGTTTTGCGGCAGTAGATTATCTTTTAAAGCCTATCATTGCCGTAGATTTGAAAGAGGCGGTAAAAAGAGTTAGGGAGAAAAGGAGGGAACAGATTTCTCCACAACATATTGATTTACTATTACACAATTTAAAGAAAGGATACAACGTCCCGAAAATTGCCTTGCCTCAAGGCAATGCTTTTGATTATGTTGAAGTGTCTGAAATTATCCGCTGCCAGGCGGAAAGTAATTATTGTCATGTTTACCTACGTGGGGGCAAGCACTACTTATTGACCAGAACACTAAGAGATTTGGAAGAGTGGTTAAATCCCTATCATTTCTTTCGTTGCCATCAGTCGCATGTGATAAATTTAGGCGAAGTCAAGAGATTCGTGAAATCCGACGGCGGATACCTAATTCTTAGTAACGGATCGCATGTTCCTGTGTCGCGCAGGAGGGTTGATCTATTTAATGCGCGGATGAAAGCATAGACTCATTTACTTTGAAAAGGCTCGCAGCTTCGATTGTCCTACAGGTGTTCTTTATTGGGGTGGTTTTAGGTCAACTCCCTGAAGCCAGTTTTTATCATTTAGAAAGAGACAAAGAACTGCTTTCTTCGGCATTCATTTCCTGCGAACAAGATGATTATGGTTTTATTTGGTTTGGCAGTTTTTATGGAGGTGGACTTTACCGGTATGACGGTTATGAACTCAAAACGTTTGTAATCGATCCATCCCGCATTGAGAGTGCCCTCACGAGCAACAATATCAATAGAATTTATGCTCCCGGTGACGATTATCTCTATGTGAGTACGCATGGGGGTTGGAATAAATTGAATCTTGTATCCGGTAAATTTTTGCCATTCGCCCATACGCACACGATTTGTCCTGAAGAGGGTGCTTTTTACACTACAAAAATTCTAAAAGATGATTTTTCGCGATTATGGATTTCTTCGCATTATGGACTGTCATCTCTGGATTTTCCTGATGCCGATATCCGGTGGTTAAAACCTAAGGGAAAAAACACTTCTCCTGCACCAGAAATGTTGAGAGATTTTATAATTGATCACATAAATCCAAATATACTTTGGTTGGCTTCAGGACAGGGACTTTTTAGGTATGACAGGTCCATAGATGAATACAAACATATTTCTGCTAATCAAATCGATATCAGGATGTTGGCGCAGGATCACTCGGGAAAAATTTGGGTGACCCCCTCAAACTCTGACATCATCTTCACCTTCGATCCCAGGGAAGAAGTATGGGCCTCTCATTTGATCAGGGATTCCTTATCTGAGGAAGAATTTATTCTGGGACTGGAAATTCTGGCAAATAATCAAATATGGATTACCACAGAAAACCAGGTGGGCATTTTTGATCCGCTGACGAAAAACTATAATGCCTGGCAATATGACTCCAATAATCCAGTTGGATTGCTACCACAAGGTAATTACTATGATGTTCTCAATGACAGGAGTGGTCGCCTTTGGATTGGAAGTTGGTATGGCGTGCAATATAGTAGAG
>JABDLW010000337.1 GCA_013001805.1 Saprospiraceae bacterium
CCACATATACCGTGCTCTCCTCAACTAGATCTCTTTTGGAAAAATCACAACCCGACGCCTCCGAGCACATCAACTTACCCTGACAATCATGCCAGTTGGTAGTCTTGTCAGCGTATAAAATTTTATAGTACAATTGATTGCCCAACGCATACCGGGATACCAGCACCGGATTTTTCGCCTCAATTAACTGGTCCAGCCAGGCAATGTCGGCAATCTCCAGCGTGGGATTACACGCCATGTCTCCCAATCGCTGCAAACAGGTGAGGGTGATGATCTCATCTTCCGCCATACAAATACTCATGCCATCGTAGCTGGTGTAACTAAACATCACCGCCTGCTGATCTACCCACTCAAACTCCTGCGCATTCTGCGGTAAAAGCATACGACCATCCCGGTGCCGGATCATCCACTCGCAGCCATCGAGGTCACCACTGTGCACCATCGTGCCATAATTGCTACAAATGGACAGTGTATTCAGGGTTTTGCACTGAATTAACAGACAAAAAATAACCAGCACAAGAATTCGCATGATGATAATTCGGTATGTGTTGGGCAAAATAAATAAATTCTTACTTTTGCACTGCTTTTAAAATACCGGTATCATTTGGCCCGGCTTCTCCCAAACTTTAACTTAAATAGCAAATATGGAAGGTGCAAAAATTACAATGGAAAACGGCAAGGTACGCGTTCCTGATCATCCCGTTATTCCTTTTATTGAAGGCGATGGCATTGGTCCCGATATTTGGGCATCTGCTGTCCGGGTATTTGACGCGGCCGTGGAAAAAGCCTACGGTGGTGAGCGCAGCATTGTTTGGAAGGAGGTTCTCTGCGGACAAAAAGCATTTGACGCAACCGGTGAATGGCTACCCGATGAAACCCTAAGAGATATCGAAGAATATCTCGTAGCCATCAAAGGCCCTCTAACCACTCCGGTTGGTGGTGGCATCCGTTCGCTGAATGTGGCGCTGCGACAGAAATTAGACCTATTTGCCTGCGTACGACCGGTGCGCTGGTTTACCGGGGTACCCAGCCCGGTAAAAAAGCCGGAATTGGTAGACATGGTGATCTTCCGCGAAAACACCGAAGACATCTATGCCGGTATTGAATACAACCACGGTACCCCCGAAGCCGACAAGGTGAAAAACTTCCTCATCAACGAAATGGGAGCGACCCAAATACGCTTCCCCAATACAGTGTCCCTGGGAGTAAAACCCGTATCTATCGAAGGAACCGAAAGATTGGTACGCGCTGCCATTGAGTATGCTCTGGAGCAAAAGCGACCCAGTGTGACTCTGGTACACAAAGGCAACATCATGAAATTTACCGAGGGTAAATTTAAAGAGTGGGGCTACCAACTGGCAGAGAGGGAATTTGGTGACAAAGTGTTTACCTGGGCACAATACGACCGCATTGCTGCCGAAAAAGGCACACCGGCCGCCAATGAAGCCCAGAAAAAAGCCCTGGCTGAAGGAAAATTATTAATTAAGGATGTCATTGCCGATGCCTTCCTGCAGCAGATCTTACTGCGTCCGGCAGAGTATGAAGTCATTGCCACCCTCAACCTGAATGGTGACTATGTTTCTGACGCCCTGGCCGCCATCGTTGGTGGTATTGGTATCGCTCCCGGAGCAAACATCAACTACAGCACCGGTACGGCCATTTTTGAGGCCACCCACGGTACAGCACCAAAATATGCCGGACTTGATAAGGTAAATCCCAGCTCGGTGATTCTTTCCGGTGTTATGATGCTGGAATATATGGGATGGAAAGAAGCCGGAGATCTCATTGTCAAAGGTATCGAGGGAGCCATTGCCAAGAAAAGAGTGACATATGATTTTGAGCGGTTGATGGAGAATGCTACGTTGTTGAAGTGTTCTGAGTTTGGGACCGAGATTATTGCAAATATGTAGAATGTTTAACTTTTTGGCAGCAAAAAGTTACAACCCGCCCGACCAGAGCGTTCATTCGGGCGGGAAACTGCCGTCTTGCATGCTCGGTGACCCACATCTTTGATCTTCGCTATTTTCCGTAAGGCGCTATTTCGAAAAGCCCCGCATTTATTGCAGTCAAATGCGAGTTTCTACCAGATGAAAATATCTCTTCAAGCGCTGGACTGAAAATTACGCTTCAATCAAAGTGTGGGTGCCCAACCTACACATGCTAAGCCGGAAAAAACAATCCAAGGCGTTGATTGCAACAGGATAAACCTGTCTCTCAAATACCTTCATTACTCCAGGTAGGGTTTGGTTTGTTTTTCTGGGTTTTGTGAAAGGAAATTTTGGTGCAAAATCTCGCTTAAGCAAATCACTTCTCACTAAAATCATGCTACCAAAGAGAAATAAGGACGCCCACCACCACTTCTGACGACCTTGAATGATTTGAAACACCTTAGCGCGTGTACTCCCAAGCAATCGTCGAGAGGTACAAAGGATAAAAAGGAAAAAGACACTATGGGTAAAACCGACCGCTTCGATCATACTGCCTGGGTAGGATACGAATGTTTTGCAAAGGACATGAACATTTTTCGTTTTACTATCGAAGTATTTTCACCATATCAAGCGGGTAGGAAAGAAGTATAGCAACTGTTCTATGGTTTACGACACGAAGAAGTGGTGTAAATGACCAAGGGACTACAGATAATAATTAATGTGTTTCGTGCACTGTTGATTTACAGTCTTGCGGGACTGATCACCAGATCCACCGGTTTTGGTACTTTTTTATCAAGTCAAGATCCCGACCGGAACGCGTCGGGGAAGAAAGTACATTAAAGGTGGCTTCCGTATTCCCGGTGATGAGCTTCCCGTGTAAACATTATCAGATCCAAATATCAAGCTTTCAATACTTCGCCTCGTAGAGCTGAACTACTACCTCCCCGGGCATTTTAAAGTATGTCACCCAACCATATCCCTGGTCGGCGATCTCACTGACAAACTCTACTCCCTTGGCTTTCAGCTCTTTGACCGTGCCCTGAATATCATCACAGTAAAAAGAAATATCGTGGGTGCCGGATGGTTTACCGTCTTTAGCCTGTTCATCTGCCGGATGGCAACCCATATCCGCTTCCGGCAAGTCAAAAATTAACCAGCCATCGCCGATATCGCGGGCTGGAAATCCCAGCTTATCGCGCAAGAACGCACGTAGCTCCGCTGCCTGGGAGCTATAAAACATGGTATGAACTCCCTTGATCATCGGGGAAAAAATTTAGGAAATTAGAAAGAGTAGCGGAAAATTATGCGGAAAAACTCGTCCCACAACCACAAGTATCCTTGGCATTGGGATTATTGAAGGTAAATCCCCGGTTGTTTAATCCGTCGACGTAATCGATCTCCATACCCAGCAGATAGATGCCATGAGCTTTAGACATCACGACATTCAGCCCATCTATCTCATACTGCTGATCTCCTTCTTTAATGGCGTCAAAGCCAAGGATATAGGAGAATCCCGAGCATCCACCACCTTTCACGCCTACGCGCAAACCATAGTCTTCCGGAACATTTTGATCCTGCATAATTTTCTTCAGAGCCGTAATGGCGCCGGGCGTGAGCTGAAGGGGTGCAGCGACGGTATTTTCTTTAACTTCACTCATAATGCTGGCAATTGCTTTTCATTAGAAATACAAAAGTAATCAAATCGCTTCTATCATGAAAGCTTCTTACTTTTGTCCATAACGTTAAATCTCTTTCGTTTGTTCAATAATCCAGACTTATGAATGAAGTTTCAGTATGGTTTTACCTCCTGCTGGTTTGCCTGCCTGCCCTGATTATTTTCGCCTCCTGCTATTTGTTGATCCGCCAGTTTCTCAGGAACAGGGAACAGTTGGAGCTAATTGACATCCAGCGGAGATCGGCGGCCAAAGTCCTGCCGCTAAAACTACAGGCCTATGAGCGCCTGATTTTGCTCTTTGAGCGCATCTACATTCCTTCACTCATAGCCCGCATCCGGACCAGGCATATGTCCTCCGGAGAATTACAGTCGGCGCTGATGATTGCCGTACAGCAGGAGTTTGAACACAATGTTACGCAACAGATTTATGTATCCGACAAACTATGGGAAATCATCCGCCTGGTGAAGCAGGAGTTGTACAATCAGCTGGATCACGTCATGGTTTCTACCGCCTTTAATGAAGATGCCGAAGATTATAGTTCAGCATTGATTGAACACTTTTCCAAGAAAGATTTTGACCCCACACGCAAGGCCATTCACGCCATCAAGCAAGAAGCAAAACTACTGCTATGAGAAGGCCCAATCTTATTTCAGCTTTCCTGACGCTTGTCCTGCTTACAGGATGTGCCAAAGTATACCACGTGGCATCGGAAGATGTGTCTTCCTACCGCATCAACAAGAAAACGAGTGATGTCGGCGATAATTCAAAAATTGAACAAATGATACAACCTTATCGCGCGGAGCTGGCCAGCGAAATGAGTGAGGTGATATCGCTGGCAGCGGAGCCCTTCAGCAAAGGTGACCGCGATGATCCCGAGTCTACGTTGGGAAATTGGGTGGCCGATGCGATTTTAGCCCAGGCAAAATTAATCACCCGCAAACCCCTGGATTTTGGCATCTGCAATAGTGGAGGCATTCGGGTAAATGGTTTGCCCGCCGGTCCGCTTACCCGGG
This sequence comes from Saprospiraceae bacterium, assembly GCA_013001805.1. Taxonomy (GTDB): domain Bacteria; phylum Bacteroidota; class Bacteroidia; order Chitinophagales; family Saprospiraceae; genus JABDMH01. The sequence goes on from JABDLW010000337.1 coordinate 4,618, forward strand.
GTCACTTCTACGAATTGATGCCATTTGATAATTATTTGGTGACCATGCGACTGCCCGGTGAAGTTATCCGTCAGCTGTTTGACCGGATGGCTGCCTCCGGTGGTTGGCCGATCAGTGCCGGAGTCAGTTATAAAATAAAGGGGGGCAAGGCCCAGCAGGTGATGATCCAGGGTGCACCTCTGGATTTAGCCAGGACTTATGAAATTGCCTTATCTGATTATTTAGCAGAAGGCGGAGGAGCTCTGGATTTCTTAAAAGAATACGACTATGAAAACCTTCAGATATATTATCGCGATGCGATGATCGAGCAGGCACTGATGATGAAAGGCATTGGCAAATCATTGGATGCCCGTTTGGAAGGGCGTGTAGAAAATCTGGATCAATAACTAAACTTATGGAAAGAAGAACATTTCTCCGGACCACGGCCAGGGGTGCCACGGTGCTCCCTTTCTTAGCCGGCCTCCCCATGGCTGTAACCGCCGCTCCGCAGTTGAAGAAACTAACCATCCTCCACACCAATGATGTGCACAGCCGGATCGATCCATTTCCGATGGATGGCAGTCGAACCGAAGGTCTGGGAGGAGCCGCCCGCCGTGCTAAGTTGATCGAACAGATTCGTCTCGAAGAATCGAATGTACTTTTACTCGATAGTGGCGATATATTTCAGGGCACACCTTATTTCAATTTCTTTGCCGGTGAACTGGAGATTAAGATAATGACCGAGATGGGCTATTATGCGACAACGATCGGCAACCACGATTTTGACGCGGGTTTGGAAGGTCTGCTCCGGCAAATGCCCCATGCATCCTTTCCTTTTATCGTCAGCAACTATGATTTTAGCGACACTCCTCTCCATCAGAAAACCTTGCCTTATCAGGTATTCGATAAAGCCGGTATCCGGGTGGGTGTGCTTGGTGTAGGCATCGAATTGCAGGGCCTGGTTCCCGAAAAACTGTATGG
>JABDLW010000697.1 GCA_013001805.1 Saprospiraceae bacterium
CTATTTTGGATAAGATGAATTTTCCGGAGGGCACAGGGATCGCAAAGTGAATATTCGGATCTGGGAGCTCTACAACCAACGATCACCACTGAAAAAAAACCAGGCCAAAATTCCAAAAGGGTGCTTGAGTGAATCCCGAATGTTAGATCCTATAGCCGCCGGTTTTCGAAAGGGGCTCTAGGATCCCTTAGTTATCCAGTTTTGGTTTTTCTGTTGGTGGTTTAATTTTTTCTGGCGTTGGTTTTGGCCGACTTAGGCTCCCAGATCCCATGCTCACATCTTAATAAATAACCGGTTGGCTATTGTATTTTCACTAACAATTCGCAAATGATAGGTGCCACTTTTTAGGTGGTCTACTGCAATCGTTTTAATTGAACCATTGTCCATGTAATCACGAATCATCATTCTTCCATTTAAGTCGGTAATTTCAAAAACTTGTACCGAAGGCGAGTCATCGAGAATTTCAAGAGATAATTCATGTAGAACCGGATTAGGAAAAAGACGGTATCTAATGGATTCACCAAATTCTTGCATCCGTACAACCATATTGGTGTCAGGAACAAAAATGTCTTCGGGGTAATTATTAAATAGGTACTGCATGCCCGGGACTGAGGCCTGCAGCCCACCAAATTGCAAATCGGAATAAGACCAACTGAGCGCCCCTGCATAGCCTAGCCGATAGGCAAAATCATAGCATTCCTCAACTGTGAATCCATCGATACCATGAGCGGGAAATTCTCCGATGATGATGGGTTTGTCAAGATCCCAATAGGAAGCCGGATAATGAAATGGAGATGCGGAAGTGCCCACGTGATCATAAAAATGCACTTGCAGAATGTCGAGTACACCATCCGAATCACCTCCTGCGGCAATCAGCGAGTCATCGTGATAATAGTTGGTAAATGCGCCAACTTCCGATGCTGCTCTAAAGGACCAGGATCCATTGCTGACCAAGGCCGTTGGGGTTGTACGATGAATAGCTCCGGCGCAAAGGTTTACAAATCGCTGCACATAAGACATGGTAGTGCGCTCGTCCGACCAACCAAATTCCTGCGTCATCCCTTCCGGTTCGTTGCAAATTTCCCAGGTCATGACTGCGGGATGGCTGCCGATCTCATTTAAAATAGGAATTAGCGCATTATTGATGTATGCTCGTGTTGCTAGTATATCTTCTAGGATTGCCCGTGTGGCGGAAAGGTCCTGGCCTTGATTCTGCAGCATATCGAACGACCAGAGGCACATACTGACCATAATGCCCCGGTCCAATGCTAAATCCAGGACTTTTCGCATATTGGAAATGCTCTGCGTGTTCAGTCCGGATACTCTACGATCTGCATCATAAAGTGGACTGACCGAACCATTGGTATGTAACCACCAACGAATGGCATTACCACCGGCATTGTGAACGCCATCAAGAATATCTAGCCAGTCATTCTCATTATAATTAATCAGATCTTTTGCATAGTTATTACTTTTTGTCCAGGCAACATTGATGCCGCTCATAAATAAACTGTCACTTCCATTACGGATAGCGATACGGTGGTTGCTGACGTTCTTGAGATCGGCAACAATTACCGTAAAGGATCGACTACCGGAATTTCCATCATTGTCGGTTACCGTCAGTGTGACAGGATGTGTGCCAAGGGGAAATTCAGTCATAATGTTCGGACCCGAACCGAGAGACAAGGTATCACTAGACCAGCTGTAATTAACAATTTGCCCATCCGGATCATCACTTTCACTTCCATCAAGCATCACGTTTTCCACTCCATCAGAATTGAGATCTTCTTGTAAGATATTTCCTTGAACTATGGCATTGGGTGCAACTCCAATTACCCGGCTAAACTCAAAATAGTCCAAATAAAACCAGCCCCAATAATGAATTATTTCGAGTGTGTTCTTTCCTTCTTTGAGCTGAATTTTACCGGCCTCAATTTCTCCAAATCCGATCACTTCCTCAAAGTGCAAAACTTGATTCGGACCGCTATTTACTCGCAGGTAATTTTCCTTATAGCCAAATGGTGTTGCATAGCCTACTTTCAAAGCATATTCAGCAGCGGCCGGAGCATTGACCACTATGGTTACGCGATCCTGGTCAGGCATGTCGAAATTAGCTACATAACCCTGCCCGGAAAATCCATTTTGCTCCAATTCGACCTTAGTCCCGGTCAAAAAACCGTCTTCCGCTTCAATCCGGGTCATATCCTCAACAAGTATCACACCCTGCCATTGGGAAATAGGTGTGAGCTTAATATAGTCCAGGTTTAGCTGAGCCGTCTTAAAACTTAACCTCAACGTATGATCACCTTCATCGAAAAAATGAGTTCCCAGGTTTCCGGCTACAAATGTTGTTGACTGCGCAGTATGTATATCTCCATAATTTACACCATCTATTTCCAACGTTGTGGCACTATTATTCGGAGAATCTGAAGTGTAGTATAATTCGATTTTATATTCATCCACCACCGTGACTGACCACGATATCTCAATAAAGTCGCCGGAAGCATCAAACGACGTAATATAGCCTTGACCGGAAAATCCTTCGATCATGTTGTTTATTTCAGTTCCTTGTCCCGATGATGTTTCAGCTTCCAGTACTTGCGTTTGCGCCAGCAAATATGAGTAGGAAAGAAGAAAGAAAGTGAATGAAAGATGACGCATTTTATTGATAAAAATAGAACGTGACATATTTATGAATCACTGAGTCATTTGATCACTTGATTCTTGACCGGAAATAGTCAATTCAAATCTGGTCGCTAACGGCGACGGCAATTTTGGAATCGGCGGTACCATAATACAAAAACCATTTGTTTTTGAAATAGACCATACCTTCTACAAAGCAGACTTCATTCACTTCTCCGATTTTTTCGTAGTCTTTATCCGGGTGAATAAAATAACTGGAACTGCGGTCGATCAGTTTGTACGGGTAGTTTTTGTCAAATAACGCCTGGCCTGCAGCATAAGTAAATTTGGGCAATTCCGGATCATTAAAATTTGCTGCATTGCTACCATTATAAATCAGAACGATTCCGTTTTCACGTAGTAACGCATATGGACCTGGCTCTACTAATCTACTATCAAAAAAGCCCATCCTGGGATGCAGAACTTCAATGCGTGCCCCACTTTCTTCATTTATTGCTGGCTGCCAATCAACCAGATCATCAGAGGTAGCCATGAAAATATCCGTATCTCCATAATACATCCAGTATTTGTTATTAATTTTTGTGGCAATTATTCGGTCGTTTTCCAGTCTTGACACAATTGCTCCGGATTTTGACCAGGTGTCACGAAAACGTTCAGTAGAAAGTACCAAACCATGCTTGGTCCAGTTAATCAGATCAGGTGAACTGGCATGGCAAAGACGTGCAGTTTTTCCGTCGTAGGAGGTATAGGTCATGAGATAAACTCCTTCATCGTTTTCAACGATTCGTGGATCCTCCGCACCATCAAAATAATCTTGTCCCTCTAGCATGCCTTGCCCTTTCTGGTAGTGCCACTCGTATTTTTTCATGTTGTCGTCATCCGGGTAAAAGACTGGCTCTGCTCTTTTCTCAAAATGAAGACCGTCATCGCTAACAGCCAGGCCAATCCGGGAGGTGCCACTACTATCTTGAGCCCGGTAGAGTAAATGGACCTTGTTATCCCTGACAACTGCAGAAGGATTCAAAACATTTCTTGCTTCCCAATGGATTTCTCTTCCACTCAACGGACAACGAAATATCAAGTCTGGTGAAGGCTGCAAAAATGGATTGACGCTATCGATTTTTACAAAATCTTTAATTTCCCAACCAGGGAGATCTTCCCTCGTGATCTCAGGTGAAGGCTGTTGGCAGCTAAAGACAAAATATCCAAAGGTTAGGAATAAGGTAAATCTGTGCATTCTGGTATTTTTTAACAGCAAACGACTGATTTGCTAATTTAAGTTACCACTAATTAAAGTAGAGAATTGAATCAATGTCAGTATTCTACTTTATTAGTGAAGATTTAGTACAGAAAATTTGATTTTTAGCGTGACATTGCTTGCGGGAGGAAACCATGAAAAATTTGCTACCTCTTTGTCAAGTCCGGATCACCTCAACTTTTGATTTCGCCCGGACCTCATATAGATCATTCCTTCGATCTAACAGAGGTGTCACTGATCCGAGTTCTCTTTGTTGGCTGAGATTGGCCAGATCTAAATCTGCGATTACAACAGTTTCCGTGTTGGCCTCCGCTTCACCCATAATACCGTTCATTGGAAAGCCAAAATCGCTGGGTGTAAAAATTGCGGCTTGCCCGTAGTTGATAAGGAAACTGCTTACCTGAGGAAGGTTGCCGATGTTACCTGAGAGAACCACATAGATCATATTTTCTACAGCCCGGGCCTGAGCGGTATATCTCACCCGCATATAGGATTTTCGTTCATCGGTACTAAAGGGTACAAAAAGGATTTCTACCCCGGCCAGGGTAAGCATTCGTGCGACTTCCGGAAATTCGACATCGTAACAGACCTGAATGGCAATTCGTGCAAGGCCGGTATCAAAGATTTTAATGCCTTCTCCGGGAGCGATTCCCCAATGGGCCCGTTCACCTGGTGTAATATGTAGTTTATCTTGTGTAAATACTCCACCAGTGGGAGTGAATAAATGGGCTACATTGAAAACTTTACCATCCCGAGCAATTGGATGTGATCCGGCAATGATAAATAAACCAGTTTCTTTAGCCTTGCGTGAAAAGTAGGCAAGATAGTGATCAGTCAGTTTGACCAATTCTTTCACCGCACTTACAGTGTCGAGATTCTTGTCCATGGCCGAGAAAAGCTGTGCCGTAAATAATTCCGGGAAAAGAAGGAAATGGCTATGATATTCATCGGCGGTCTGAATAAAAAAATCAGCCTGTTGCTCGAAGTCCTCCCAGGAGTTTATACGCCGCATTTGATATTGGGCTGAACAAACCCTGACCTTTCTGACCGGTGCTTTAATGGGTGTTCCGGCGATTTTTCTCCGGCTGGGATTAAATTTGGGATTCTCCATTTCCAGGAAGGTGGCAAAATTCAGGCTTGCTGCATCTTCCAAATAATCCAGATGTACTCCTTTAATATTATAGCCCGCTTTGATATGAGCGCTCAATGCCATGTCTTTGACTCTTCCGGCCTGCACTTCTTTTATGTATTCTTCTGGAGTGATCTTACCCGAATATTCCGCATACCCAGGTAAACGTCCACCAGCCACCATTCTACGCAAATTATATCGCCCCATAATTTTCTTACGCCCGGTATAAAGTTTTCCGGCTATGCCTTTTCCGCGCCAGTCGGGATGGACCGCAATATCGGCTCCATAGAGGGTGTCTCCACCGGGATTATGCGTGCTGAATGTTCCCAGGCCAGTAATTTCGGCATAGGAATACCACGGTGAATCATCATCTATTTGTACGATCAGAGAGGTCGCATAGCCGACTACCTGACCCTCAACTTCGGCTAATATCTGGCCCTCGGGGAAGGCATTAAATTGATACAGATAGTTTCTTTCATCGCACAAATCTTTTCTGGCGAAATTGGGATAGGCCGATTGCTGAATTTTAACGATTTCCTTGATGTCAGATTCGATCCATCTGCGCACCACTATTTTTATATTCTTTTCTTTCATTTTTAATTCTTTCAAGGACATTTAGGGCAAGGCTTTATCAAACTAAATATTGCTTCTATTGCCCGCTAAACAAGTTTCTGGAACTATCATTGGTTCCAATTTGGCTTTGAAAATGGGTGCAAATATATACTACATCCCGATGCAATGTGTGATCTTTTTATCACGGGAAGATCTCAATCAGGCTAGATTCCCAATTGTTGTCTAGCTGTGGGCCAGACACCCGTTTTATCGTCAGGTCAACTGGCATACCTGCCGTGGGTGACTGCGCAATCCAATAGGGGCCCAATAGCCTATACGACAATCCAATTAGTACGGTAATCCTAATCCTAACGATGCTATCTACCGATGCACGAAATATATTTGTACTTTCGATAAGTCATGATTTTGAACAAAATATCAAATCTAAGTTTATGAAGCAGGCAGCACAGTTTTACCTACTTGTTGTATGTTTCTTCTGTCTTCAGGTGGGAACTTTTTGTGTAGGGCAATCAACCATTGAGGAATCATCACTATTAAAAAAGGAAACCGTGAAATTACTAGTAGGCACTTATACAGGAGAAGGAAGCGATGGAATCTATTCCCTTGATTTTGATCCAATCGCAGGATCACTTTCCAATCCTCAATTGGTTGCAGAAACCACAAACCCTTCTTTTGTTTGTATTAGTAAAGATCGACAATATATCTATGCTGTGAATGAAACAAGATCTGGCATGGTGTCATCTTTCCTCTGGAATCATGAAGATGATAATACGACGCTCATTAGTCAGCAACCCAGCGAGGGTGACCATCCGTGTCACATCGAGTTAAGTGAGCAGGAAGGTTTGTTAGCCGTGGCCAATTACAGTTCGGGAAATATTTCCATTTATTCAATTGATGCTCCGGGAACTATTGCATCCGGACCCATTATTTTCCAACACCAGGGTAGTGGCCCGGTAGTGCCAAATCAAAAAGGTGCCAGGGCGCATTGTGTTAGATTTGCGCCCAATGGAAAGTTCTTATATGCAGTGGACCTGGGAATCGATCAGGTAGTCTCTTATCCAATTATTTCCGGCAAGGTGGGTGAATCCAACGCTCAGGTCAGACTTGACCCGGGAGATGGTCCCCGGCATTTGATTTTTCATCCGAATAAGGATCTGGCATTCGTGGTTAATGAATTGTCCAGTACGGTGGTCTCATTGCAGGCAGATCACCAGAGCGGTGAATTCAAACGGGTCGACAAGGCGAGCACTTTACCCGAGGAATTTGATGGCAAGAATTATTGTGCAGATATTCATATCACCCAGGATGGTAAATTTCTTTATGCCTCCAATCGGGGTCATCACAGCATTGCAATATTTGAAGTGACCGGTCAGGGAGGATTAAAAAGGATTGCCATTGAACCCGTCCGTGGGGAATGGCCGAGAAATTTTACCCTTTCTCCGGACGATCAATTTCTACTGGTCGCTAATCAAAACACAAATAATGTGACGGTATTTGAAGTAAATCCTGCGACAGGTCAGTTGACTTATACGGGTAGAGAAATCACTATTTCGAAACCAGTATCACTGAGATTTTAGCCTGCAGGATTCTTACACAAATTGAGTAGTACTGCAG
>JABDLW010000351.1 GCA_013001805.1 Saprospiraceae bacterium
GGTCTTGGAAGTGCTACCTTTGATGTAACTGAAGCATCGCCAATGCGACTCATCTGCTGTCGTGATCGAGTCCCTGCCATCAAGGGTAGATACTACTTCCGGTACTTGCAGATGGTAATCGGGATCAGATGACAAATGTTGCGTGACGATAGCGATATTTGCCAATACCTGATCAGCTTCCTTAAAAACGTTGGTGTTGACTCTTTGTAAGATGAAGCGATCCTCCCCGGCTACCACCAAAAAAGTGGAATGTACCAGGCCGGTTGTAATTTCAATTACTTCTACCTCCTGCGACCAGAAGGCTTTTAGTGGTAATCGCTGATTTTGATCGGTGGTATGTAATTTCATTTAAATGTCGAGGGTGAGCTGCGCTACGAATTCCGAATTATCCAGATTGCTCATGCCCACACCCAGCAATCTAATTCCAACGGTAAGATCCACATTTTCATCGAATAGTTGAGCTACTGTAGCTCTTATTAACTCATCCTCCCGGGTAAATTGCTGAAAACTACGGCTACGTGTAGGGGTGGTAAAATCCGGATATCGCCATTTGAGATGTAACGTTCTGCCCTTCAGATCCAATTTCGCGAGCGATTTTCCCAACGAAGTACACAATCGAAACAGAATCTCTTTGGCATTTTTTTCATCATAAATATTCTCCTCAAAAGTCCGCTCGATACTGATTGATTTCCGAATCCTGGATGCAGATACCGGCCGCTCGTCAACGCCCCGGCAGACATCAAAATAGTAGCGTCCCATCTTCCCAAAATGTTTCCCAAGAACTTCCAGAGATAATGCACGCAAATCTCCGCCTGTCTGAACTCCCAAATTCTGCATTTTCCCGGCCGTCACTTTTCCCACACCGAAAAATTTATCTATGGGAAGTGTTAAAAGGAAGTTTTCGACTTGTGGAGGGGTGATTGCCGTGAGACCATCGGGTTTATTAATTCCTGAGGCCACCTTAGCAAGAAATTTATTGATCGAAACGCCGGCCGTACAGGTGAGTCCGGTTGCAGCGTGAACCTTCCGCTTAATTTGTCTGGCAATTAAAATGGCGGATTTCAATCCGGCCCGGTTTTGCGTCACGTCGAGATAGGCCTCATCCAGAGAAAGAGGTTCGATCAGATCAGTATATTCGTGAAAAACCTCACGGAACTGTGAGGACACATCTTTATAAATTTGAAATCGAGGTGGTGCAATGATTAGGTCCTTGCACTTTTGCCTGGCTTGCGACATCGGCATAGCTGAGTAAATTCCAAACTTTCGGGCCTCATAGCTGGCTGCGGCCACTACCGACCGCTTTCCTTCGCCCCCAACTACCAGAGGCTTCCCCCGAAACTCAGGATGGTCGCGTTGCTCGACAGAAGCAAAGAAAGCATCCATATCAATGTGGATAATCTTCCGCACAGGAATGGTATCCGGTAGGTCCTTCATTTCCGTCATCCTTAAAGACGGCATTATAGTTAAATCTGAAGAATATTCGAAATGCCATTGTAGATTGATGCAGCAAGATCAGAGCTGCGCCGAACCGGTACAGAATGTGTAAGTTATCGGAGGCAGCATGAATGAGTATAGGTTTCCAAGCCAGATGCTGAAATGAGACTATAGTCGATAGCCCTTGTCTTAGAATTGTCTTAGAAAGAGGATATACCCTTCAGATTGCGATCTAACGTCTTAGTTTAGTACGTTGCTCGAGTAAAGCATACCCATCCGAGCATCATAACTCACATGAATTTTCAACTTCAGGAGGTCCTGTTTATAAGGATATTTTTGACTATCAATAATAAAAACCTTACAGCCCAGAGCGTTTCCCAGCTCTTCATGCTCAGCTTTCCAGCAATGGGCTAACTCAAGCGTTGCCGCGTGATAGTCCTTATTCCATTTTCTACCAATGACCACCTGCAAGTAGATGATGCCATTTCGATAGGCCAATAACCGGGAGGATAAGCCATATCCCACCCGATAATACATATCGGTCTTAAAGTAGTGTTTCCTATTTATTTCTTCAATACTCATCGCATCGTACTGCGATCAAAAATTAAGCCAGATTCATGACATCCTTGCCCCAATTGTGAACCCACGGGATGGTTCAACTGCCCTGAGCGTGAATTGATTTCGGATTAGAAAAAAACATTAAGTGACCATTCGAATCTTCCGAACCGCACACAAAACATTGATAATGTGCTATTTGCAAGAAACGTTGGCTTCCGGCGACTTGATCTTGACAAGAAAGGATCTCATCCTCGAGCAGCCACCTGGTTTGATGAGAAATTTTAAGAAAAAAAATAGCACTACCTCGAAAATCGATAAACCTCTTCAAGAATCAGTACCCAGTCCATTCGTGAAAGCTCAGTTTTGCTATGACCTTGTAGCTCTTTTTAATGCAAGCAGACTAAGACTTATCCACATAATTTTTTAAGAAAAAGAGGGTAAACGATCCTAATTATAACGGATTGGAAACCAAATAATCACACGATGCCGGCAAACCTCATTATATTTGTTTGAGACATAATAATTAAGCCTTGATATGAAAATCTCTCTCCACTCGTGTTGGTGCACGGTTTTAATAGTACTGCTGTCAAGCTGCGGCAATCAATCTACAGAAGCAAGCGCGGGCATCATCAACAGCATTGAGCTCAAGGAGAAGATGGAACGTAATGACCCTCTGCGTCTTATCGATGTCCGTACACCCGCTGAAGTAGCTCAAGGTGCACTACCTGGGGCTATTAACATCGATTTTCGATCGGCTGATTTTGCTGAGCAGATCTCCACTCTTCCTAAGGGAGAGCCATATCTTGTCTACTGTGCCAAGGGTATACGCAGTGCGGCTGCTATTGAAAAGATGAAGGCGTTAGGCTTTACCGACCTCATTGATTTGGAGGGCGGCTATAATGCCTGGAAAAGTCAATTTGCCATTGAGTAATTATTGGAACATTTTCATCAATGGGTACCAGGGCTATGCTCGCTATCTCTGGCAGGAAATTACGAGCCCATCCTTCCACAACTATTTCTATTGGTTGATCTTAGTATCGGTTTTTTTCCTTTGCCTTGAGTGGATCAGGCCCTGGCGTGATGACCAGCCAAAATTCAGAAAGGACTTCTGTTTGGATGCCTTTTATATGTTCTTTAATTTTTTCCTCTTTTCACTCATAATATATAATGCTGCCAGTGATGTGGTTGTGGTTTTGCTAAATGATTTTATTGCTGCAATAACCAATATCGACCTGCAATCGCTAAACCCCATGCGCAATTGGCCGATGTGGGCCATTCTTCTTACCGGCTTCATCACCCGGGATTTTATTCAGTGGTGGGTGCATCGACTTTTACATCGCGTGCCAAGACTTTGGGAATTTCACAAAGTGCATCATTCGGTGGAACAAATGGGATTTGCTGCACAGTTGCGTTATCATTGGATGGAAAATGTGGTATATCGCTCTATCGAGTACTTACCTCTTGCTTTAATGGGCATCGGTCTTTACGATTTTTTCATCATACATATATTTACCTTGTCCATCGGTCATTTTAATCATTCAAACATAACCGTACCGGGCTACATTTCAGCCGGCGTTTTAGGGACTTTAATCGGTATTACCATTGCCGGAGGGCACTTGGAAATCACGTTAATAAATGATCCATCGTTTATGCAACAAGTCTCCATTGTTTTAATTACAACATTGGGATTTGGGCTGCTTCTTGGTCCCTTTATGAAAAAAATATTTAACAATCCTGAAATGCATATTTGGCATCATGCTTACCACCTGCCTAAGCATCGGTTATATGGAGTGAATTTTGGACTGAGTCTCGCTGTATGGGATTATTTATTCGGCACGGCATATATACCATATAATGGCCGGGATATTAAATTGGGTTTCCCGGGAATGGAGGAGTTCCCCGATGATTTTATCCATCAGAATTTACATGGGATAAGGAAATGAAAACACATGAAGGCTGTCTCCTAAAAATCATGTATCTCTTTTTTAACAAAGACCGAAAACTAATTATTGATGAAATATAAATTACTTGGTAAGACCGGCGTCATGGTTTCTCCACTTTGCTTTGGCACCATGTCTTTTGGTGGTATTGCTGACGAGGCCACGTCTAAACAAATGTTTAATCTCTGCCGGGATCGCGGTATCAACTTTTTTGATTGTGCCGATGTGTACGAGCGAGGTCGTTCGGAGGAAATTTTAGGGAAACTTATGGCGTCTTGTCGAGATGAGATAGTTCTTACCTCAAAGGTATACTTTCCCACAGGTGATGACATTAATGCCCGCGGTGCCACCCGCTATCACATTTTCCGGGCGATTGAGGCAAGTCTGAAACGCCTTAAGACCGAATATATCGACTTGTATTTTGTGCATCGATTTGATGAAAAAACACCAATAGAAGAAACGCTAAGAGCACTTAATGATTTGGTTTTGCAGGGTAAAGTACTTTATTTGGGTGCCAGCAATTTCGCGGCGTGGCAAGTAGCCAAGGCCCTGGGCATTTCGGCATGTCAGGGGTGGTCGCGATTTGAATGTATCCAACCAATGTACAATCTGGTCAAAAGACAAGCCGAGGTGGAGATTCTTCCCATGGCCCAGTCAGAAAATGTGGGTGTCATCAGTTACAGCCCATTGGGTGGTGGCTTGCTTACCGGAAAATACGGGATAGAACGCCGACCCGATTCCGGGAGGCTGCTCGAAAACAAGATGTATCAAATCAGATATGGAGACGCAAATGTCTATCAAGTAGCTGACCATTTCACCGGCCTGGCAAAAAAAGTGGAGCAGGATCCAGTCGCCCTGGCGATTGCCTGGGTAGGATCACATCCAGCTGTCACCGCGCCGATAATTGGAGCGAGAAATGTGGCGCAATTAAAATCAAGTCTCGCCTCTCTGGACCTGGAAATGACAACGGAACTGCGTGATCAAATTTCGGCACTATCTCCGGAGCCACCCCCGGCTACGGATCGAAATGAAGAGGGGACCGATTATAATTATGGTTTACGCTAGTTCACTGATTAGTGCCGGCCAGGTATTGCTCAGAGTGTCACCAAAGAATATCAAGCGTCTAGAGAGGTAAATATTTACCTTTACTCCACCATTAATAAGGCATGAGTCGTCGATGTCGTAATCTGATGTTGCTGCTGTTATTGTCCACTCCTATTTTTGCTCAAAGGCAACCGACCGTTTATTTTAAGAACATAACCATTTCCGATGGACTGAGCAATAACGAAGTCAAGCAAATTGTTCAGGATGAATTGGGGTTTATCTGGTTTGCTACAGGATCTGGTATCGACCGCTACGATGGCTATCACATTAAAAAGTTTGATCCGGGGCTTTCTCATGAATATGAAAAGGAAATGCTTACCTGGCGCCCATTGAAGATGCTTTGGGATAAAGACTCCATATTGTATATCGGCTCAGATTTTCACGGTCTGCAGATATACGATATATCACAAGACAGTATTCATTCATACACTTCCGTAAATTCTAACTTGCCGGGCACCGCTATATTTAAAATCCTAAAGGGAAAGAACGGATGGATTTATTTGGGAACGGAAAATGGTTTATCCATTTTTCATTCAGAAGACAGATCATTTGCAAATTTCCCGGAACTTCAGGGAAGTGTTTATGCCATTGCGGAGGACACATTGGGAAATATCTGGTTTTCCTCGGAAGAAAGAGGCCTGGTTCAGTTTCATCCTGATTCTATGGAGTTTTCAATCTTTGATCATGCCGAATCTCCCCGGGCAATTTATGGAAAGGACATTGTAAACGATCTTTTTTGCAAGGGCAATCTCATGTATGTGGCCACTGACTTTCAAATCCTGGCAATAGACGTGATGAACAATACACTGGAAACAATTATTGATTCCGAATTTGCACCTTCCGGATTTTCCTGTGTATTAGAGGATCAAGCAGGGAATATCTGGGCAGGAAGTTACAGTGACGGATTGTTTCACCGTGAAATCACCACGAAGGAAATCTCTAATTTACGACACAATTTACTGGACCATCATTCTGTAGTAAGCAATAAAATCTCCTGCTTATTTCAGGGCATCCAGGGAAATATTTGGATCGGTACATTTGGCGATGGAGTTTCAGTGGTAAAACCAGATTTTCAAAAGATATATGTACACCGGCAATTGGATTACGCCCCGATTACGATCGGTAAAAATGAAATCCGCGATCTGTCCAGAGCACCGGATGGTACGATCTGGATGGCACTGGAAAATGGCGTGGCATCCCTCAGGCCTGGGGCCACTCAAGCGCAATTTTTCGATTTTCGTGAATTCACAACCTGCTCGAAGAATATATCTCATATCTCAACTGATGAGTACGGAGATCTCTACGTCACCACCAGTTGCGGTATTGCCAAATGGTCTTCCAGCCAACCCAAAAAGCTGCATTTGATTCAACCCCAGAATGCTCATTTTCCCCGTAATCATTTCATATCCCTGAACTATTCCTCACCAAAACTCTACACAAGTACAACGGCACTTGATAGTTCCCGTGGACTGTGGGTCTATGATGTCCAGAGCAAGGAAATCATTAAGTA
>JABDLW010000375.1 GCA_013001805.1 Saprospiraceae bacterium
AGGTGACGATTGTCCAAAAAGGGGAGTGATTGATCTGGTAAAAACCGCTGATAAAGTTGCCATATTTAATCAGGATGAATTGGTCACTTATTCTTTTAAAGTAACCAATCCTGGCAAAGTACCAATCGCTGAGGTAGTACTCACTGACGACCATTGTGGTCCGGTTTCTCCACCTTTGGGCGACGACAACCTGAATGATCTACTCGATCCTGGCGAAATCTGGACATACACATGTTCGCAAACTTACACTTATGTAGAAGGCGAGGTCATAGTAAATGTTGCCGAGGTAAAAGGGAAGGATCCAACAGGTATGATAATTGAAGATCGCGATAGTGCTATCCTATTGACTGTGGGTGCCAATATGGAAATTATTGCTCCGGCAGCAGCTTGCCCCGGGGACCAGATCACTGTCGAATTATACAGCAGGCTACAAATAAATTGCGAAGTCCTCTCCAATTTAAATGGGCAGGCGATTTGGGATGAATTTGCGGTGAAGGCCGATGAATTTAATGGGGGAACCTGGCAGATGACCGGAAGCTCCTTAGCTGCTGAAACTCCATTTGAAGATATCGGAAACGATAATAAAATCACATGCCTTGGACCTGTGGCAGAAAATCGATCCGCGGCCCAGGGATCCAACAATCAGTATCCAACGTGGAAATTCACCTACACTTTTGTCGTCCCTGTGACTGCAAGTGGTAATCTGACTTTGACAGCTAGGGACAAGGGAGAATCGACTGTGACAATTTTTGAGCAAAGTAGCTCAGGGCCCATTATGGGAAATGACGAAATATCCATCTCCATAAATCTGACACCGTGCATTGTTCTACCCTCGCGGCCCACCTGCGACCTGGGATTTCTTCTCTGGGAAAATTCCGTAACCGTCAATCCCGATGGCTCGATTTCAACGCCGCTTAGATTTGAGAGTGGTGGCACGGTCATGTATGAGATCTTCAATACAGCTACCCTACCACCTGCTTTTGCCGGTCCCGTTCTAATCCAAATAAATGAGGTTGTCGCCTGGGATGGTTATGTCGATCGGCGTATGGAACCGGATGAGCCTAATGAGCGGTTTCGGGTGATTGGTAAAAAAAATGGCAACATAGTATTTATGTCCCCATGGTCCGGAATCGATGAGAATAATGATGGTCTGGCCACCGGAGCACTATCCGACGATTGGATAAGTGCTCAGGGCTGGTCCGGACCACTGACTGATGTGCAAAGTGGAATCGATCAGATTCTTCTGGTACATTGGTCAGCTCCGGTTGACATGGGAGGAAGTCCTAATCCAGGACAGGAAAGCAATTCCATGGTGCCAGTAAGTGTTTGCATTCGCTATGAGGAAGCACTCCTACCAATCGAACTCTTATCCTTTTCAGCCCTTCCCTCTGATGAATCATCCGTGATTGTGGAATGGTCCACAGCATCTGAGGCAAACAGCAATCATTTCGAAATTGAACGGTCACCCGACGAACTTAGTTTCCAAATGATTGCTCGTGCCAATGCCGCAGGATACTCCAGTACCCAAGTTGACTATAATCATGTGGACGAGACCCCCTATAGGGGAGCTAATTACTACCGGCTTAAAGCAGTGGATTATGATGGAAGTTACACTTATTCAAAAGTGGTTGTAGTTGAGAATACTACTCTCCCAATTTCTTCCATTCAGGTCTTTCCAAATCCGGCCAGGTCTGTTTTGTATTTGGAAATAGCTAACCCAAATGATGAAATGTCATCGGTGGAAGTAGTTGATTTTCTGGGCCGCCGGATCAAGGAGTTTAAGCCAGGTGGTAATCTGCTGTACCCTCATCGTCGTTCAATAGACGTTTCTGACCTCGTATCAGGCAGCTATCTGCTTAGAGTGAAAAGTGACCATTTCACCCATGTAAGGACCTTCGAGGTGGTCAATTAGTCAGGAACGAACGATGAATCGTTTGAAGAAGAAAGGGCTGCCATTTACGGGAGCCCTTTCTTATTGCAGCTACTGATTTATTTTTCTACTATTTTGGTGCCAGCAAAATACCTGCTCGTCATGCATAAAATATTTCTCAGTGGAATTATACTCTGTATAGCACTGCACAACACTTTCACCCAAATTGCGGTCAATAATACCCAGTTAAGCATCGATCGCCTTTACAACAGCGCTGAATTTATTGGAGAGAGATTTGGACCACACCAATGGCTGGCTGGAGGCGAATATTACACCACCCTCGAATCCAGCGCAACCGGAGCGACAGAGTTGGTACTCTATGATTCCAGAACAGGAGAAAGAAAAATCTTGATTGCTTCTCACGAGTTAATAGATCCGGTAAATGGCCAAATGATCCGTATCGAAGATTATACCTGGTCTTCCGATGAAAAACTACTCCTGATTTTCACTAACTCGGAAAAGGTATGGAGAACCAATACGCGTGGGGATTATTTCTTATTTAATCTAGATAGCAGACGAGTTGATAAATTGGGTAAAACATTGCAAGCCTCATCTCTGATGTTTGCAAAGTTTAATTCTACCTCCAGCCATGTAGCTTATGTAAGTGAGCAAAATATTTACGTGGAAAATGTAGAGAATGGTGAAATTCTGCAAATCACTTCAGATGGTACAACTGATATTATCAATGGTACTTTCGACTGGGCGTATGAAGAAGAATTTTTCTGCAAAGATGGTTTTAGATGGAGTCCGGACGGGAAATCAATCGCCTATTGGCAAATTGATGCAACTAAAATCCGGGATTTCTATGTAATTAATAATACTGCTTCAGTTTATCCACAAATAATTCCGATACAATATCCCAAGGTGGGTGAAAATCCAAGTTCAGCAAGAATTGGGGTTGTCAACATCCAAGATCTGACCAACTACTGGATACCGATACCCGGTGATCCATTTCAACACTACATTCCCCGGGTGCAATGGCTTGGCCAGCAAAACAAATTGCTCATAACTCAACTGGCACGCAAACAGAATCATCTCATACTTTGGACTTTTAACCGGGATAATCAAGTGCTGCAAAAAATCTATGAAGAGGAATCTGAATCATGGATCGATGTGGTCAACATAGATATCAGCAGTTCCTGGGAGATGCATGATCAGCCGGTTTTGGAAATGGGCAACGCCTTCGTTTGGATGAGTGAGCGTGACGGCTGGAGACATCTTTACAAGATCAATTCCAATACTGGCGAAGAGTTCCTGCTTACACCCGGTGACTATGATATTGCCAGTATCAAGGGATATGATGCAAAAATGAATATCTTGTATGTAATTGCATCTCCCGAAAATCCGACACACCGGTATTTATATGCATTAAGGTTGGATGGTTCGGATAATCTTAGAAAGTTGACTCCAAACCAAAATGCTGGAATTAATAACTATGACATTTCTCCTTCGGGAAAATACGCCATCTACCGGCGTCAATTTTCGAATACCCCTGAAATTGCAGCCGTAGTCACCTTGCCTGGTCACGAAGTCACGCAAATGTTGTATGAGAATGAGCAGCTTAAAAAAAATATGGGCCAACTGGATCTTCCAAGCGTTGAGTTTTTTAAAGTCACCACAGAAGATAATGTGACTCTGGATGGAAAATTGATAAAGCCACTTAATTTTGATTCTAAAAATAAATATCCCGTATTATTCTATGTTTATGGCGAACCCGGAAGCCAAACGGCAGTGGCAAATCTGGATAATTTTTGGCACTTGATGCTCGCTCAAAAAGGCTACTTGATTATTACCATGGACAATAGGGGTACACCCACTTTAAAAGGTGCCCAATGGCGTAAAAGTATCTACCGGAAATTGGGTATTGTTAATTCGCGAGATCAAGCAATGGCGGCCAAAGAAATACTAAAATGGGATTTTATTGATGACCAAAGAGTTGGAGTCTGGGGATGGAGCGGCGGAGGGGCCATGACTCTGAACTTAATGTTTAGATACCCCGAAATATACAAGACCGGAATCGCCATCGCTGCGGTCACCAATCAGCTATTTTATGATAATATTTATCAGGAACGATATATGGGCCTTCCCAGTGAAGGAATTGAGCATTATATCGATGGTTCACCAGCTGCACATGCCGGCGGCCTTCAGGGTGATCTCTTGTACATACATGGCACTGGCGACGACAATGTACACTATCAAAATGCAGAATTCCTGATCAATGCCTTGATCTCAGAAAACAAACAATTTGATCTGATGATTTATCCCAATCGGAAGCATAGCATCTATGAAGGAAGAAACACCACCCGACACCTCTACCAAAAAATGACCGACTTCCTTCACGAACATTTGATGACCCTGAATCAAACTGATTGATCCAATATATTTGCGTCGACATATTTTTTTAGCTCCTTTTTGTCTACGCGGTGTGTCCCGGGATAAGTATGGCGGTGAAGGTCTATATTCTGATCTGCGATAAATTGTAGCTCGGTCCTTAGAACTTCTGGTGTGAGAAATTGATCTTCCTCCCCATAAACCATATGAATTTTACTTTCCCTTAAATAATGTCCAACTTTGGCAAAGTCGAGATCTTTGGGTATGCTACCTGCCCAAAGAATGATGTGCGCAGAGACGGGTTGAAATCTCTCCAGGTACCTGAGTATGGTGGCGCATCCCTGAGAAAATCCGAAAAAGATAAAATTCGCATTTTTATTCAGGTATGCTTCGATTGTAGCATGCAAGAACCGTACGTGATCATCTATTTCGTCCAAACGATCTTTTCGCGTCATCCAGGAAGCCACAACATGGCCCGTCACGCCATTCCAATAAAACCTGGATAGCCCTTCCGGAGCGATGACAAAATGCTGCTCCAAATCCAGGACATCAAACTTGCTGATAAATCGATCAGCAGTCTGACCGTAGCCATGACAGACCAGCCAAATGAATTTAGTCGTCTCAGAATACCTGCCGAGTGTATAGTAGTGTGCGGTTTTATCAATTTTTATTTTTTTGTGTATTATTTTATTCTGGTTCATAAACTCCCGGTAAATACACTATTGATACTTTACAATGAATCGTTGATTCGTGCGATAGGGATAGACCTCCACTATTTCATTTCTTCTCAGTCTTTCTTGCATCTCCCGCCAAAACCCTACACTAAAAAGATCGCCGTGTAACCGAAAGAAGATCTCTCTTAGCGTCGGACTTCCAATTAGAAACCGTGGAAACTCTTCGGGAAAAATATCTTGCGGTCCCACGTGATAATAGGGAGTAGCAGACATTTCCTCTATTTCATCTCTTGGCTCCGGGATGACCCTGAAGATATAATCGGTTAAAAATCCAATTTCATCATAATCATAAAATACCACTCTTTTTAGACGCGTTACACCAAAATTTTTCAGCAACATGTCACCCGGGAATATATTTACGGCCGCCAGTTCTTTAATCGCCTGACCATATTCGTTAATGACATCTTCTGCGTCCTCCGGAGAGGCGGTTTGTAAATATATATTTAAAGGTGTCATTTTCTTCTCCACGTAAAGGTGCTCAATTTCAAGGTCGTCTCCGGTGATTTTAATTTTTGATGGAGCATCGCGTAAAATTTTCTCCAGGAGTTCCGGTGAAAACCGCCTTCGATCAAAGACCAGATTCTGAAACATATGCGTATCGGTCATGCGGCCCACACGATCATGTACATTGACTAGTTCATATTTGCTTTTTACCTCCTCCTGGGTAACCTGTTTTGGCGGTGCAAATTGATCCTTAATGATTTTAAACACAACATTAAATGAGGGCAGGGTGAAAACATGCATCACCATTCCTTTTATACCAGGTGCTTCGACATATTTATCGTTTGACCGGGCAAGATGTCGTAAAAAATCACGATAAAAAACTGTCTTACCGTGTTTTTCAAATCCTATAGAATTATAGAGTTCTCCCAGACTTTTCAGTGGTAAAAAAGACCGTAGAAAATCGACCATCTCACTTGCGATATCCACATCCACCAGGAAGTATGACCGGTTATAACTAAAAATTGAACTAACATCCCGGTCATCGGTAAGCAGAGCATCGACAAAAATGCCGGATTCCCTATGCAGTAATGGAATAACAAACGGAATAATTATGGCTTCCGATTTCAACCTCCCTACAATATAAGCGCCCTTATTTCGATAGAAGATCGACTTAATGGTCTCAATTCGAAAAGTCGTGGCCGCAATTTTCCGGATGTTGACACATTCCTGAAAAGACTGGTGCAGGTATTCAAGATCCCTGTTTAAATCCTCCCACTGCACATCAAATTTATAGCGCCTCAGAATAGATTTAAATGTGAATTTTAAATCCTCATCGACGTCAAAAGAAAAGTAAATCGGTTCGGTAGATTTAAATTCTCTATAGGTTGCGGTGGCATGTACAAACATATTCTCAACATCGGCACTTAGGCCCTGGTGACTGTGCCGGTAAACTGAGTTATAAAAGGTCTCGGCGATATTGCGGGTATTAAAATTCTTAACCTCATAAGTAAAATACTCCTTGGTAAGCTTCCAAACGCCGGGATCGCCCTTACGATCACCTAAGAGGTCAAGCACTTGCTCCGTGGTTTCTCCTACGGCCTGGCGATAAAGCGCGTTTCTTGCGCGCACATCCGATTGAATCCCGAGCCAATCCCTATTTTCAAATCTTATATGGGCTCGTTTGGTGATCCCCTTAAAGTTGTGATAATAGTTAAAATAAGCTCCTAAGATGAGATGGGAAGCTTCATATGGTAGTAACTTTTCAAAGATCCCCTCTGTGTAGTACTTCATTTATCCTGGATATCACAAGCTTGCCCACGACCATATCTATGAACATGCTGGAAATAGTTAAGTGCAATATTAAGAATATATTTGATGCAGCTAAAGCATCTGTAATGGTAAAACCACTTTTTCGGTCACGGCAACGAGTGGGAAGGTGATAGCGTTTTCAGGAGAGAATGACAGAAAAAACCTACTTTCAGCGAATTATTTTGGAAAAAGAAAGATAGAAATGGATATGATACGCCTTTTAGCCGGAATACTGATAACCAGTCTGATCGTATTTGGATGCAAAAAAGATGACGAGCCCCAGATTTCTCCGGAAGAACAATTTGCCAAGGATATACAGATTATTGAAGATTACCTGGCTCAGGAAGGTTTGGTAGCGGAGAGGACTGCCTCCGGCTTACACTATATCATTCTGGAAGAAGGGAGTGGCGAACATCCCGGTCCCGGAGATACCGTAGAAGTAAAATATAAAGGCTATTTGCCCGATGGACGTATTTTTGATCAAACCCGACCGGCTACCACATTGATTCATCCACTAGATGATTTCATTGATGGCTGGACTGAAGGATTGCAGTACTTGCGTTCTGAAGGTGGAAAGGGCATGTTTCTGATACCATCTGAGCTGGGCTATGGCCGAAATGTTGCAGGCTCTATCCCGGCAAATTCCGTTCTAATTTTTGAACTTACACTAATCAAATTCTTCTAGGTCTCAGCATAATCAGGGTGCGGGATGACTATAAATTTCATACACCTTATTAATGTCCGCAATCATTTCCCCGGACAAATGAACCTCGATGCTATCTATATTCTCCTCAAGTTGAGACATGGTGGTTGCGCCTATGATATTACTATCGATAAAAGGCCGGCTATTGACAAACGCAAGTGACAATTTTGCCAGAGATATTCCATACTTCCTGGCCACATCAAGGTAAGCCTGGGTAGCCTTCCAAGCCTGATCACCGCTGTACCTGGGCAAGTCCTTAAATTGATTTATTCGGTCGTTTGGTGTATCCTGCTTCAGGTGATATTTGCCCGAAAGTAAACCAAATGCCATTGGAGAATAAGCCAGTCCACTGACTTTCTCTCTAATTGATACCTCGGCTAAACCCACTTCATAACTCCGGTTGAGCAAATTATAAGGATTTTGTACACTTTGTATTCGGGGTAGGCCACGTGTATCAGACCAATGCAGATATTTCATTACAGCCCAGGCTGTTTCATTGCTCAACCCGATATATCTGATTTTTCCCGCGTTGACCTGCTCATTTAGGCTTTCAAGGATGTCGAGAAAGTTTTCGGTCCACTTCTCCTCAGCATCATGCTCATATCCTAGTTTTCCAAAAAAATTAGTCGCCCGTTCGGGCCAGTGCAACTGGTAGAGATCGAGATAGTCTGTCTGCAGACGTGCTAAACTGTTGTTCAGTGCTTCAATGATTTGCTCACGCGAAAAATTCAGGTTTTCCCTCATCCATGTGATCCGGGATGAAGGCCCGACAATCTTTGAAGCCAGGAAAAAGTCATCTCGTTTTTTACGGGCTTTAATCCAGGTGCCAATATATTGTTCGGTAAGTCCTTGTGTTTCGGCAGAGGTAGGCACGGCATAAACCTCTGCAGTATCAATGAAATTGATACCGCGGGTTAGGGCATAATCCAACTGTTGATGTGCATCTTCTTCGGTGTTCTGACGGCCCCAGGTCATAGTGCCAAGACAAATCTGGCTCACCCGTAAATCGGTGTTGCCAAGTGAATTATATATCATCTATGTAATGTTCGGGAGCACAAAATAGGTTATATTTCAAATTATCCTAAAACCAAGCCATGATAATTGAGTTTCTTTGGGCACATAAAAATTGATATGGATTTTACCGATAAAATCGTACTAATCACCGGTGGTAGTCGCGGTATTGGCGCAGCAATTTCAACTGCTTTTGCCGAACGTGGAGGTATCGTCGCAATTAATTACCGTTCTAAGCATCATGTGGCTGAGAAACTGGCAAAGTCTCTTCCCGGGGAAGGCCATGAACTTTTTCAGGCGGATATTGCTACTGCACCTGCATGCAGCGCGCTGGTAGAAAGTGTTGTTGCCCGATACGGAAGAATTGATGTTCTGATCAATAATGCGGCCATCCATGAAAGACACCCAATCGATCAAATCTCCTACGAAGATTGGAATCGGGTATTTGAGGAAACCATTCAGATTGATTTGCTGGCGCCATCCCGACTCATGTATCTGACTGCCAGACAGATGATGAAGCAGGGAGGTGGCAGGATTGTCAATATTTCTTCCCGGGGTGCTTTCCGTGGTGAGCCGGATCAACCGGCTTATGGAGCCAGTAAGGCGGGTCTGAACGCAATGAGCCAGTCATTAGCACAAAAATTAGCTCCCTACGGCATTTCCATAGGACTGGTTGCCCCAGGTTTTGTGCAAACCGATATGGTCAAAGACCTACTTGAAGGCCCCTCAGGAGACTCGATCCGGACCCAAAGTCCCTTTAATCGTGTAGCAAAACCTGAAGAGGTAGCCTATGCAGCTTTATTCCTGGCATCAACCGAAGCAGGTTTTAGCAGTGGGGCTATTATTGACGTGAATGGAGCTTCTTACCTGCGCTCCTAAAAACCAATTATAGAGGTACTCAAATAAGCTTGTACCCAACGATCTGTCGGCGACATTCTTTTCCTGACAGAGTCTAGCTAGTTAGTGGGCTCATTATCAGCGACCAAAGTGATGGTCTGCAGCGTAGATGTCTGGGCACTGGGAAGTGGTGATCCATCATTATAGACCAGTGCCAAACCGATACTATTTTGCCCCATTGGTAACCCTTCTATATAATAAGGCTGCCATTCATCGAGCAAAGTCACCTCACCATTGACTTGCAATTTTATTTTATAATCTTCGTCCAGATCGGCGTTAAGGACATAAAAGTCCAACATCACCTTCTTGGTATCATCGCCGACATATGTCCCCTTAGGCCGGCTGTAAAACAGAGCCGGTTCGGTAATGTCCGAGGTGGCAGTAAAATTACCTCCGGATACAGTGACACGTTTAGCGATATGGGCTTGCTCCGTCTTTATGCTTTCGTGATACGATCGTGAGAGAAAAGCCAATATATTATGCTCACCATCAGGTACATTATGTTCAAAATTTGAAACGTACTGCGCTACATATGGCTGATTATTAACAATCAGGTGAATATGCTGGCCTTTTGCAGAATTGGCACACATTTTTTGCGGTGCATCTGATGTCTGTTCGCCAAGTTTGTAGGAAGATCCTCCCACATCAAAATTAAAAGTGCCATTCGTGTAAGTCATATTCGTCAGGGTGGCGTCACGAAACGTCTTTGATGGACTGAAGGGTGTGATTTTGTACTTTTTTGGGGGTTCATCTCCTGCCACTGCATCGGTTCCGGAATCGGCCTTTTGATCGCTTTTGCAAGATGCCACCAACAAAAATGCGAAGACCATATAGGAAATAACTCTAGAGTTCATCATTATCATTTTTTTACGTTTGTTCTCAATTATCCGATTACGAAAGTAAGATTTTCTAATTTGAGGTACAATTAATTTTTGGTAGCGCACCATTCTCAGAT
>JABDLW010000399.1 GCA_013001805.1 Saprospiraceae bacterium
GTTCACCACTCCCTGCACGCTATTACGAAATTTTCGTCAGACGCCCATTTCTGGTTCGATTTATGTATAGTACTCAAGTAATTAATATGTTTGATCATAGCGCTCTTTCATAACTCTGAGTAGGTCAAACTGATTATCTGAGGATAGACACTTCTTTTATTGTATGATTGGGGATCGGGAAATCAATCAATTATTATAACCTGAAATTATGAATCAGATGAAAAGAAGAAATTTTATCAAATCCTCGGTAGCCGTTGCCGGAGCAATAACACCTTTCTACATTAAAGCAGAGCAGGCACAACTTTCGGATCAGATCATAGGTCACGGGAAGTTTCAGTACCGCGTGCACAAAACCTGGGGAGATCAGGATTTTACAAAAACTCCGGTGAAAAATTGCCATGAAATGATCATGGATAATAAGGGGCGATTATTTATGGTGGGTGATGAGACAAGGAATAATGTCTTGATCTACGACAAATCCGGAAAGCTGTTGGATTCATGGGGCACAACCTATAAAGGTGGACATGGGCTAACGCATTGGGATGCGGGTGGCGAGGAATTTCTATTTATTACTGACAATTCAGGTGCTGTCGTCAAGACAACACTTGAAGGGAAGGAACTTATGCGTATTGAGCACCCCTCCAAATACGGTGCCTATGCGGAGGAGGACAAATTTATTCCCACGGAATCAGCAATAGGTCCCAATGGCGATATCTATGTGGCAGATGGATACGGATCACAATACACGTTGCAGTTTAATCAGCAGGGCGAGTTTATCCGCAAATTTGGTGGTGCCGGGGATGGTGAAGATCAATTTGCCACGGCACATGGCGTTTGCATTGATTCACGTAATGGAATTCCCACCCTTTTGATTACTTCGCGTGCCCACAATAGTTTCAAACGTTTTACACTGGATGGTCGCTATGTAGAGTCGATCTTTTTACCGGGAGCTTATGTTTGCCGGGCAGTGATCGATGGGGAGAACTTATATGCCGGAGTTTGCTGGTCAAGGTTAAAATATCTAAACCAGACACCGAATTCAGGATTTGTCACCATACTGGACAAGGATAATAAAGTAGTATCGAATCCCGGCGGTACCAAACCAAAATACAAGAAAGGGCAACTACAGCTTATGCTTCAGGAGCAACCCATATTCAATCACTGTCATGATGTCTGTATCGACAATGATAAGAATATCTATGTTTGCCAATGGAACGCAAATAAGACATATCCGGTCAAATTGGAAAGGGTATGATAAAGTCCGAACCGAAGGCCATCATTATAGAGGAACCTGACAATTTGGTCAAAATTTTAAAAAGGTACCTCTGATTACTTATGAATGAGGCTGAGGATGAGAGATTTTGTAGTCCTGTCTGGCCCCAGCCAGGGTTAAACCCTGATTTTGAAAATCACCATTTGGTTTGCCGATTAATCCTACACAAACTATTGATTTTCAATCGTCAAATTATGCATTAGTTATCCTAATGCATAATGCGGGTTCAAACAAAGCGAAGCGAATGCAAATAGCCAGAGCTACGTAATTGACCTTCAGCGATGTATGAATTTAAAAGATCCATCCAGGCCCCACTATTCTGCTACGTTCATCCCATGAACGGGGTGCGTAGAGGTGCCCAGAAAAAAAGGCAGTCATTAAAGTATATTTATGACTGCCTTCTCTTTATTACGCAAGAGTCTGCGGATGAATCTATCCTATCGCAGCAAAAGCTTGCGATAAATCGTCTTTGATATCGTCAATGTGCTCGATACCTACCGAAATTCTTAATTGATTTGGAAGGACGCCTGCGGCCAATTGATCAGCTTCACTCAATTGTTGATGAGTCGTGGCGGAGGGCTGGATAATTAGCGTCTTTGCGTCGCCGACATTAGCCAGGTGACTGATCAACTTGAGACTATCCACAAATTTAGTAGCATTTGATTTATCTCCCTTGATGGTAAATGAAAGCACGCCACCAAAGCCTTTTTTGAGATATTTGCTGGCATTCGCATGTGTATCACACGAAGGCAGTCCAGGATAATTAACCGATTCTACCTTGGGGTGAGATTCAAGCCATTCTGCCACCTTCTGCGCATTTTGTACAGTGCGTTCTACTCTTAATGATAGTGTCTCAAGTCCTTGAAGTAGTAAAAATGAATTAAAAGGTGACATGCAAGGGCCATAGTCACGAAGACCCTCGACCCGGGCCCGGATGGCAAAAGCGATGTTTCCGAAGGGACCATCAGTTCCAAATACATCCCAAAATACCAGTCCGTGATATCCTTCGGAGGGCTCGGTGAATTGAGGGTATTTACCATTTCCCCAATTGTAATTTCCTCCATCTACGATGACACCACCAATGGATGATCCATGACCGCCAATCCATTTGGTAGCAGATTGCACCACAATATGGGCGCCATGTTCCAAGGGTCGAAAAAGATAGCCACATGTACCAAATGTGTTATCGACGATTACAGGAATATCGTGCTTTTTGGCAACAGCAGTGATCCCCTCAAAATCCGGAACACTGAAACTGGGATTTCCGATGGTTTCCAGATAGATGC
>JABDLW010000421.1 GCA_013001805.1 Saprospiraceae bacterium
GGATTCTCCTGATTCCTATCACTTACATGACCAATGTGGTTGATACAATTAAACTGAATCGCCACACCAACCTTAAATCCTGTAAATCGTCTGAACCTTGATTTACTTGATGATTAGGATTCTCTTGATTTCTATTCAGTTAACATGACGACAGTTATTGATACAATAAATCTTGCCGACTCATTTCAAATTCTGCTAATTCGGAACCTTGATTTGCCTGATGATCTGGATTCTCTTGTTTATTATCCAGTTAACATGACCAAGGTGGTTGATATAATTGAATGCTGTATTTTAAAATCCTCTACATCCTGATTCAGATCATTATTCCGCCATCATTTAGTCAGCATGGTCTCTACGCCGGTCCAATCATCTTCAATGCCCGCTTCCAGATAGTACTCTAATTTTTGACGGTAAAGTTTGGCGGTACCATCCCCGGGATTTTCCCGGAGTACATATTTAATAGATTCCAAAGATTTGGCGAAGTCCTTGCCGTGATAGGATGCTAAAGCTTGCTCAAATTCCTTTTGGGTAGCCAACTTTTTTTCTATGATCTCAGCCCTATCACCATCAAAACATTCATATATATTTACTGGGTGCTCTTTGCCTTTCATCTGGATTTTTCCCAGAAATCGAATATTGAATTGTTGCGAATCGGATAAGCGATGTAAAGTATCTTCGCTAAATAAAATATTTGCATGAAAGTGCTTGGTTAGCCCTTCGATTCGTGAGGCGGTATTTACCGTATCCGAAATGGAAGTGGCGTCCATTCGTCTGCCATCTCCGATAATACCCATAATCAGAGAACCCGTGTGCAGTCCCATGCCTACTTTAATTGGTGGTCTGCCATCATTATGTCGTTTAATATTATAGTTTCTTACTTCCTTCTGCATTTCCACCGCCGATCTGATGGCATCCTGTGGATCATCCGGAAAAATAGCCATAATGCCATCGCCCAGATATTGGTTTACAAATCCATCATGAGCTCCAATGATTGGCCCCATACGGCGATTATAGGCATTGACGAATCTAAAGTTTTGATCGGGGGTCATGGTCTCAGAAAGCGTGGTATATGCTCTGATGTCTGAGAAAAATACGGTCACCTCCTTCTCGTGGCTATCACCCAATTTCACGTCGGTGATGGTATCGCGGCCCAGCACTTTCAAAAATGCGGTGGGTACAAATTTGTTTGTGACCTGATTTATCCGGTGTAGATTGAGATGCGTCTTGATCCGGCTAAGTAGTTCATCCTTGGCAAATGGCTTAGTGAGATAGTCATTGGCCCCAACATTAAATCCCTCTACCAGATCGTTAACTTGATTTTTTGCGGTGAGAAGAACTATGGGTAATTCGCTCGGCAAATATTTTGTCCGCAAGGCATTGCACACCTCGTATCCACTCATGCGGGGCATCATGATATCCAGCAGGATCATATCAAATTTGGTCCTTTTGCTTGAGATGATGTCAAGGGCTTCCTGTCCACTGCTGGCCTGTGTTACTTTGTAGCCAGCCAGACTCAAATGGTTTTCTAAAACCTGACGGTTGACGGGTTCATCATCAACCACCAACACCTCAATGTCCTGGTCATTGAGAGCGATATTTGTTGCTAGCGATTGCTCGGCGGCTTTTGCTTGAGGCCTCACTTTCACCCCATTCTCTTTGATACGCTGCACCGTTCCATTTTCAACACCAGGACCTGCTTTAGTTTTGTGAACCAGATCTCTTTGTTCTTGACTCAGAGGTAATGAGAAGGTAAACCTGGAGCCCCGACCGGGTTGTGATTCTACCCAAATCTCTCCACCATGTAGTTCGACCAATTGTTTAGTTACTGAAAGTCCCAGACCTGTGCCACCATATTCTCTGGCAGTATCCCCGTCTCCCTGCTCAAAGGAACGGAAGATGACATCAAACTTATCCTCAGGAATACCAATGCCCTGATCAGTAACCGAAACAGTAAGAAAATCTTGCCCCACTTCCGCTGCCACCTCAACTATTCCCCTTTCGGTAAATTTGATGGCATTGTCCACGAGATTATGCAGGATCTGCTGAATGCGATTTTCATCGGCTGCTACCAATTCGACATCCTGCGGAATCTTATTTATGAGTTCCAAGGGCTTCTCGCCAACCAGGGGCCGGGACAGTTGCAGTACAATCTCCACGATGGCATGTATATCCAACGCTTTTATCTGCAGGTCTAAATCGTGATTTTTAAGCTTGGAAAAATCAAGTATATCATTGACCAAATTGGCCAGACGCTTCCCACTAGATCTGATCATATCCAGATTATAAATGGCCTTCTCGGGAAGCACTCCGGCGGCGCCATCTCTGAGTGATTCGGCTAATCCAATAATACCATTTAGTGGCGTTCTCAACTCATGAGAAGTGTTCGCCAAAAATTGATCTTTGAGTTTATCCACTTGTTGCAATTGTTCGTTGAGTTCTTTTTCCTGTGCAAGAGCTAATTCTTTTTCGCGAGCCTTTTTCTTTAAACGAAATTGTAATACTACGCCACCCAAAATGATCAATATAAAAGCTGCGGTGGCATAGAGGAAATTACGAACCACTTCTGCCTTCTGAATC
>JABDLW010000471.1 GCA_013001805.1 Saprospiraceae bacterium
GGGTAAGGGGGATAATTCCGACCATTGCGTTTGGCAAAATGTTTCAGAAATTCCTAAGACGAAAATGAATAGAAAACATAGGCTACGATATTGCATAGTGGATAGTTCTATAAGTCGATGATTTTGCTGCTCAAATTTTCAAATATATTTTTTTCGCCCCTATAGGCAGATTTCGCGGTTTTCCATACTCGATCTAATAGCGGCGTCGATTACTTCCATCGACCGGATGGCACGATCTCCATCTGCCTTGGGAGAACGACCTTTAAAAATTGCCCCAGTAAATTCTCTCCACTCATTGATCATAGCCTCATTAAACCAGGCTTCACTTTTAGAATTAGGAATCAAATTCCACTGATTTTCTTGGGCGATGAATGCTCCTTCCCGGATGTTCATTTTGATCATTCCCTTTTGACAATAAAACTCGGATTCAACTTTGACAACACCTTGAGTATATCCGGTATAAATGATGGTTGCTACCACTCCATTGGTGAAATTGATAAGCAAAGTTCCATAGTCATCCGTCTCATGAGGATGAAAGCGCGAGCCCTGAATACAACGCACACTATGCACTGGGCTGTCAATTAATGTGAGCATGGCATCGATTTGATGTACCGCCAAGGTGAGGAGATAGCCACCTCCAAGTTCCTTTTTCAAATGCCATGCCTTGCGGTCCGGTCCCATCCACAGTGTATTGGAAAAGCCAACGGCCTGAACTAAAGGTCCGATTTCTCCTCTATTAAGTATGGCCTGAGTACTTTGAAAAGCCCGGGAGAATTGAGTGATGTGACCTATCATTAAGACAATTCCAGCTTCCTTTGCCGTAGTGTTAATATGCCTGCATTCATCAAGCGTGGGCGCAAATGGTTTCTCCAGAAGGATATGCTTTCCTGCCCGGGCGGCGTCAATAGCTACCTGGGTATGCTGATGATGCGGTGTGGCGATGACTACCGCATCAATGGTCTTGTCATTTAATAAGTCATGGTAATTAACATAACCCCGGATGTCATATTTATCACAATAATCTCTAAGTTCACTTTCATTGCGGCGACAGGCAGCCACCAATTTGCAATTTTCAATCTGACGAATTGCACTGACGTGATGGTGACTAAATTTGCCAGCACCAACAATTCCGATATGTAAAAATTCACTCATTCTTAATAGCTATATTATTTCAGTGAGATCCCAGGCCAGATCACAATAATTTATCCTGGGGCCATAAAGCAGGCGTAATAATAAATTGATCCATTTCAGAGAAGGAATTCTTTATTTCCTCACATACTCTTTTACTGACAGCGGACTGATTTACCAGATTTATATTTTCAATAATTTGATCCGGGGTAAGAGCTCCTATGACCAGGCAATCAACCTGAGGTTGATCTCTTACAAAGGCCACGGCAAGTTGTGCAATTGTGCGATCATAGTGCCTAGCTATTTCCCGAAGCCGTATTAGCGGCTCGCGAGCTACTTCCATGGCACCGGACAGCTTGTCTGGATTCAAGAAAAAGAGTCCTTGTAAGAACACACTTCGAGCTACGATTAACTTGTCTTTCAACTTAGCGGGCACCAGTCGTAGAAAGCGATGATCAAATAAATTACAGGGTACCTGAATAATCTCCAGATCTGCCTCGTCCAGAGCGTATAGGATATCCCCGGGATAATGAGCCGACAACCCGCCATACTCAATCAATTTATTCTCTTTTAATCTCCGGATGATTTCCGGTAGTATTTTACTGAACTTTTCCAAATCATTTAAGGGACTGCGATGAAATAATACACCGCTTACCTTCTTACAGTTGAGGACCTGCAAAGACTTTCGTACAATCTCCAATGCCTCTTTCCAGGATTTCTCCAGATCAGCCTCATGTTCGGGATTAATGCGAAATTTCGTAAAAACATACAATGCCCTTTGTTCTTCGTTTTCACCCTTTGCTGCTGCAAGTATGTCCTCTGCCGTGCCATATTCTCGTGCTGTATCAAAAGTATTGACACCCAGATCAAGAGCTTGATGGATTATACCTATGCCTTGATTACGGTTAGGTTGGCCCATGGCATTTGAAATACCATAATTCATTCCTAATTGTACTGTACCCAAAATAAGTTGAGAATACTGATTTCGGCCGAAAGAAATTTTCTTCATTTATGATTCCCTAACTTTTAGTATTAATTCAATTCCTACCACTAAAGACCTGGTAAAAATGGTAGCTACCAGCTTGACCAACCGCCATCCAGGAGTAAATTATGCCCTGTAACGTACGATGACGCATCCGATGCAAGAAAAGCAATCGGGCCCTTCATATCGTCATCATTCGCAAATCTTCCCAAGGGAGTCAATTTGGTATAATTGTCATAAAATTCATTTCGCCCAATCATTTCATCTACTCCGGGTCCATACCCACCCGGACTAATACAATTGCAGCGAATATTAAATTTGCCGTATTTATTCGCAATCCATTTTGTAAATCCAACCATGCCCCATTTGTCATAGGTATAATTAACCGGACTCGACATGCCGGTATCTCCATATACAGGGAACCGGGGGCCGGCAACTCCCTGAATTGATCCAATATTAATTATGTTTCCTTGTTTCCTGTCAACCATTCCCTTGATTACGGCCTGTGTCAACAGGACTAACCCCGTGGAATTGACTTTTTGCGCACGCTCCCAGCCTTCCTTTGTCACCATATCTAAATCGGCCATTCCATCTCGTGTCACAGAATTATTGACCAGAATATCTATTTGTGCATATTTTGATTCGACATTCCGGACAAATTCTTGAATAGAGTCCTCTTCACCCTGATCAAGTTGAAAAGCGTCTGCTTTCATTCCCGCATCAACCAATTTCATAGCAAAAGCTTTACATCTTTCCACATTACGGGATGCTATAATCACAGTGGCCCCTGATTCCGCCAGGGCTAGCGATATTGATTTTCCGTAGAGTCCGGAACCTCCGGTGACGACCGCTATTTTATTGGTTAAATCAAATAATTGTTTTGTGTGCATAGATTACTTCTTCTGATAAAAAACCTTCCTTTCTCTTGTAATATCATATTAGCTGTCCCCGGACAGCTCTAATTCAAAGCTAAAACCAGTGACTCTTTCTGACTATTTTATCCTTTAATAAAATATTTCCCCCTTAAATCAAGGTCCCTCGTATTAATCACTTACTTCTGTCAACCAATCCAAATCCAAACTGACAAAACTTATCTTATCATAGGGATCTTTTTCACCGTTTTCATAAAGTATTCCGATATTGCCATCTGCCAAAGCGGTGAGACAACTATAGGCTGATGGACCGGAATAAATCAATTTTTTAACCGGCCAGGTCTGCCCGTTATCAAAACTCACTTTGATGGTCATCTTCTGGCGTTTTTGCGAATCATCGGGATTGGAAAAAAGCAGGATGTCCTGGTTTTTATGTTGGGTCTTGATGAAACTCCCCTGGCATGTGGGCTCCACTAACTGCGGATGATAGGATATTTCTGACCAACTTTCACCATGATCTCCCGACGTGATAATCGCTCTTTTTTTTGTATCGTTCCTTGCATTCACCAGCAGGGTGCCATCGCTTAATTCTACTAAGGTAGCCTCATTAATTCCCACCCCGATTCTTCCAGAAATTTGCCAGGTCTCACCATGATCTTTACTAAATACCAAATGGCTAAAAATTTCTTTTGTATCATATCCTGAAATGGGAACCACCAAAGTCCCATCACTAAGTACCGTACCACGACCAGGACATGGCCACAAGGAATGCCAGCCATCTTTTTTTAGTCCGTATTCTACCATTATAGGAAGTGACCAGGATATACCCTCATCATCACTAAAAATATATTGCAAACTTAAATGACGCCCCAACATTATCGGAGCGTTTATCAATTCATTTCGCCCCGGGCAATATCCATAGAAAAGAAAAATGCGATTAGTCTGTGGATCTTGGATTAGTTGAGGATCTCCCGCTCCCTCCTTATTGGGAAAATCAAGAATGGTTACCAGTGATTCCCAAGTGTTTCCATTATCAAAACTACGTCTTAATACCTGGTCAACATTATTTGGTGGGTCACCCTCCCGATCGACCCGTGCATCACACACAGCGATAAGCGTCCCACTATTGGTAGTAATCAAGGCGGGAATCCTAAATTGGGTAATTCCATGTGTATTCGCAATAAATATGTCTTGTGGATCTAATTCCTGGGAACGCAAAATAGCCTGCGAAAGAAATATTACACAGACAACTAAATGAATTAATTTCATAATAATATATCTTAATTAATACGTTTTAAAAATCGGTAGCCTTGAAACCCTCCCTGGTCCTGGTTCACCAAATCCTCCGGTGACTATGATATCATTACCCATAAAACAAAGATTGCTGGTGAGCGGGATGCCCGTATCATAAGTAGCGAGTAAATCTCCCGAGGCAGAAAGAACCTGTACTGCCTGCATGCCGTAGTGAGCCACCCATAAACGACCGAGAGCATCTAATGCCAATCCATCGGGAAGATTTCCAGTTGGCGAATTAGACTGGTTTACCGGTAAATTAGCAAACACCTCCATATTTTTAATATGGCCCGGACTATCCAGTTGCATCACTAGAATTCGGTTTTGATAACTTTCTGCTATATACAAAGCTTGCCCATCAGGTGATATGGCTATCCCATTGGCAAAATCAATATTATCAGCT
The DNA here is from genome assembly GCA_013001805.1 of Saprospiraceae bacterium. Lineage (GTDB taxonomy): Bacteria > Bacteroidota > Bacteroidia > Chitinophagales > Saprospiraceae > JABDMH01. The sequence continues at coordinate 4,679 of JABDLW010000471.1, forward strand.
ATTAGTCGTTCCTGCCCGGAAAATCCAACAAAAAATACAGCACCAACATGTCGGACCGAATCTGTAAAATAAAAACCATTTTCCGGATCAATGGCGATATCATTTGGGCAGCGGACTTCGGTCCCATCAATTAGTCCCGATCCCTTTTTGTCTTTAATTTTTCCATAAACATCATATTGTACAATACATGCTGCAGAACTATCGCAGACCAGCAAACTTCCATCAGCCATCAGAGCCTGACCATTTGGCCGTATTCCCTTTGCCCAGATCTTAGCCTTATTTTCCTTCCAACACCAGATATTCTGTCCCGCCAGATCGGTGAAAAATAAATGACCTGCATTATTGACCACAGGCCCCTCCGTATAGTGGTCTAAGTCAAGAAGTATTTCCGGAACGATCCCCGCGGGTTCAGGTAAATCATAGTTTATACTACTCATTCCTGAGTGGTATTAAGAGCTTCAAAGGGAAATAATGGTCTACGACGTTTCCTGTACGTTAGTTGTCTGACATCTGCAGTAGTGACACCCTGAGTATTGACCCGTATTATAGAAGGGCAGACCGGTGCATAAGCAGCTATTGGTGCCTGAACTCCCTTGGCCACGATTACGTCATATTCTTGTGGTTTGATATTGCAATGCAGCAGTTGCTGTAAACTAAAAGGTACTGTGCGCAATGTGGTTACCATAATCGTGGTATCATTTGGTGTCTCGACAATTGCTGTCCTTCCCATGTCGAAATGCACCTGGCCACCATGCCGGGGCTCACGCTCCATAAAACCACCCGAAATAATTGCCCGGAGCTTTACTTCAGAGGTGAGTGGTGTCCCGTGCTGGTCATCACTCTTACCACCAATGTCTAACCAAATTCGATCACCTGGCTGGTGTTGCTCCAAGAGCTTAACTGCGTCAGGATCTTTGATGCACACAAATGATTTGCAGTGCTCAATGCCTTCGAGGGCATGAAGGAGAAACGTACTGTCACCGGGTGATCCTCCCCCAACATTGTCACCCATGTCTAATAAAAGTACGGGTTTAGGAAGTGGCGGTATCATTTCCAAAGCCTGGTTTATAGAAATCTTTTCCCCATTAAATTTCTGGTGATTTTGATGAAAGAAAAGTTCAAGTTTATGTAGTGCACCACCAGCCAATTCTGCGTCATTATCTGTGACCACAATAAAGGCACTGCCCATTTCCGCAACATCAGCGTAAGGAAAACCCAGCAGGATACTGATTGAGAGAATGCCTTTTTCATTTTCAAGGCTTTGCGCCAGTGCATATAAATCGAGGCATGGTTTTTCAGCCGTGTACTGCTGCTCGATGCTGATAGCTACACGACTGGATTGCAATTTTTGCAAAGGTTTAATCCGCTTATTAAGTGTGTCCAAAAGAAGTTGGGCGGCTTCCATCCCGACAGACCTCTGATCAACATGGGGATTCGTCTTATATGCGATAAAAGCATCGACTTTGTCCACCATTTTTTGACTGACATTAGCGTGGGGATCCAGAGTCCCGACTATCGGAATAGATGGAAATAAATCACGTACTACTGACAGCCAATAGCCGTCAAAGTCATCCTCGTTTTCGGCGACAGCTGCCCCATGCGGGGCTAACAGCAATCCATCAAGCCTACCAACATTGCCAAGTACCTCTTTTAAGTTTTCAATCAGATAGCGAGCGGCATCAGTCCTTATAATTCCACCAGGAGTCGCTTCTGCGTACATTAATGGAAGAATTTGGACAGGATTTTGCCGAAGGGTTTCGATCATGCCTCCAATTTCATGAAAAGCATGTTGATATTCTTCTACGATTGCAGCCCTAAAAAACAGATGGCCGTCCTCAAAATCTTTACGTGTCGTCTTCTGATCAATAAAAGTATTTGACTCGTGATAAATTCCCAGGATTCCTATGCGCCAGCCCTTACCGTTACTTACCATAAGCCACCATGTCTACTTCGAACTTTAATAAATCACTTAAACACCCAATTAACGTGGTTCTTGCTGGAAACGGTGCAGTAAAGTATTCACGGTAAATTGTATTGAAGGATGCCAGGTCTTCCTTTTTTCCTACATAATTTCTTACCTGAACCACGTCCTTAAAATCCAGACCGGCTGCATTTAATATTTTTCTTGCATTCTCAAATGATCTGCGCATCTCTCCTTCAAATGTATCATTTACAATATTTCCAGATTCATCTACCGATGCCTGACCGGAAAGAAATACCCAACCGTCAATTTGAATTGCCGGTGAAAAAGGCAAATGACTTGACGGTACATCTTCGCCTTGCACGACATTAAATTTTTTCATAGTACTCCATATTTTTTGTAAGCATCAAGTGCTTTCATTCCATTCTTAATTGCATCCCTCGTAATATTTTCTGCCGTCACCTTTTGCATGGCCCGGTTTAAAACTTCAGCCTCGACTCCTGCCGGAATGACCACAATCCCATCTTCATCGGCAAAAATTAAATCTTCAGGTGCGATTCGAATTCCATCTATTTCGACAGGCACATCCAGATCAACAACGCGCTGCCGGTGCAGGCTATCATATACACAGGTCCCCAGGGCAAAAACTGGAAATTTCATCTCTCTCATCTTGCTTACGTCACGTACTGCGCCATCAACAATAGCCCCGCGGCACCCACTATTCAGGGCTGCGGTCGAAAGCAGCTCTCCCCAAATACCCGATCTTAGCGAACCGGCTGCAGCGGCAATAAGAACTTCACCCGGTTTGCAGCTATCCACAGCCTTCAGTTCCAGTGCATAGGGATCCGGATCTTCATGATACAGATCTGCCCATAATGTATTTTTACATCTACCAACCAATTTACCAACACCCGTGAAGGGTTTCAGTCCGCCTTGAATTGCCTGATGTCTCAGACCCAGACTGTCTAAAGCATCACTGATCACTGCACTGTACAGTTTATCGTGGATTTCATCCAGCTCAAAGTGTGTCGTTTGTTTCATATCTAAGCCGTTATTTTTGCATTGGCTGCCTCGATGACTCTTTCCACAAGGCTTTGCACTTCCTGTTCCGTCCAAAGTTCATTATTATTACCGAGTGGGGGCAGGGCCATGCCAACATCAATCCCATATCTGAATTGCATAGCTTGTCTCAGGAAGGTCCAGAAATTGGGCAAAATCCTGATAATAACTTCTTGAAATATCATCATAAAGTCTGTACCCAATGTCACATCACCACGTAAAAAGGCTTTTCTGACCCTTTGACATTCCGGTCCCCAAAGGTTATACATGCTTCCGATGGCGCCCGAAGTACCACACATCGCAGCATGGCACATCAACTCATCGGCACCGCTAAACAATATCAAAGCGCCACGTGAGTTTGCGGAAAACTCACTGATCTGCAATAGATTGGTCGTCGTAAGTTTCATACCCCCAACATTGGGAATGTCCAACACAGCATCGATAAATTTAGTAACACCACCGTTAAACGACACTTCACCCAATTGATAGGGGAAAAATGGAAGATCGCTCGCTTGAGCTATTGATCGATAATGTGTCAGGGCCATAGTCTGGCTTCCGCCTCCATAATAAATTGGACCTACCGATGAAATGCCCGAAGCACCATGCTGGGCGGCATGTTGTGCCAACCGGATCGACTCTGCAGTAGTCATGGCCCCAACCTGGACCATTACCGGCAGGCGGTCATCGTTCATTGATAGCACAACTTCTGCCACTTTTTTTCTCTGTGCCTCGGTCAAGAGGATGCCCTGACCCGTAGAGCCCAGCAGATATATTCCATCCATCTTTTGTGAGATGATTATGTCCGTGAGTTTCTCTAATTGGGTGAATTCAGGTTCCCCATCAGGTCCGATTGGAGTAATCAGAGCAGGCCATACTCCTTTAAATTTATTTCGTATTTCCTTACTATTTGTCTTAGTATGCTTCATGAAAGCTTTTATTTAATTCTTTTAAATCTGCGATATGTCTGAGAGGATTGTCCTCCACCAATTTCTCCCCTGCTTTTTGATCTTTAAATCCGTGACCAGTGATTAGGCAAACCACTGCCTCATCGCTTTTACACTCATTATTTTGCACGGCATTGATACATCCTGCCAAAGCGACAGCTGCTGCAGGCTCACAAAAAATCCCTTCTTCTCTCGCTAATTGCTTTTGCAGGCTTTGAACCTCTGCATCGGAAACCAAGAATCCATTGCCGCCATGTTTCCGACAAGCAGCGATCACTTCATCACCATCAATCACACTGGGAACTTGCAGGCCACTAATTCTGGTTGTTGAAGATTTAATCGATCTGGCTCTATGCTCTCCCGTCCGGAGTGCCCCGGCAATGGTATTGTTACCTTCCGGTTGAACGCAGTGCACTTTGGGATGGATGAAAGTATTATTCCCTCTATTCCAAACTGCAAAACCCCGGGCAACCGCCAGCGTGAGTCCCCCTCCTCCAGCGGGGACAAACACATGCTGAATTTGCGATAATTCCTCAGCAATTTCATAGGCGATCGTCTGTACCCCCTGCATACCAAATGGACTGTATCTGAATGCACTGATTTGCACGGGCATAGCATAGGAAGCAGCCAAATTCTGCAGGCCCGTAAAAACCTCGGTGGTTACTTTTTCATCAATTCCAAATTCCTTTACCATCCATAGCTTAGCTCCGTAAGCCTGCATTTGCGCGAGCTTTCCAGGTGGAGCACCATCAACTACCACTATATGACATGGCATTCCTGCTAGAGCAGCATAGGCTGCCAAAGATGCGCCGGTATTGCCGCTCGAAGTAGCCAGGCAAAAGCTGGCTTGGCGATGTAAAAGACCGGATATTGCTAATGCTGCAAATCGATCTTTATAAGAACCGGTAGGGTTGAGGCTTTCTAGTTTGAAGTATAGATGATCCATACCCAGTGCAGGCCCTATGTGCTTCGACCTCACTAATGGAGTTGTACCTTCCCCCATGCTAATAATCTCGAGCTCCTTAACATCGGATAGTAAATGTTTATATTTCAAAAGACTACTCAAAATTGATCCGGAAATTGAATTTGCTTTAACTTGTAACTATTAAAATTGTGGCTGAAACCTCCATCGACAGTCAAATTGGTTCCGGTAATATAGGCCGC